>JANXWQ010000002.1 GCA_025351065.1 Chthoniobacter sp.
ATCCGGATCGCGTGTACCTCATGGGCTACTCGGCGGGCGGCGATGGAGTGTGGCAGCTCGCGCCGCGCATGGCGGATCGCTGGGCGGCGGCGGCGATGATGGCGGGGCATCCGAACGACGCTTCGCTGCTGCCGCTGCGCAATGTGGCGTTCGCGCTTTTCGTCGGGGGAAATGACGCGGCCTATAAGCGCAACGAAATCGTGGCCGAGCGCGCGGCGAAACTCGATGAACTGGAGAAGGCCGATCCCGGCGGGTATGAGCACTTCGCGCGCATCTATCCCGGCCTGCCGCACTGGATGGATCGCAAGGATGCGGAGGCGCTGCCGTGGATGGCGAAGCACACGCGCCAGCCGTGGCCGAAGAAGATCGTGTGGGTGCAGGACGATGTGACGCACGCGCGCTTTTACTGGCTCGCGGTGCCGCCGGAGGCCGCGAAGGAAAAGCAGCAAATGACCGCGGAGGTGGACGGGCAAACGATTCGCCTCACCGGCGAGGTGCCGCCGCAGACGACGGTGCGCTTGGCGGATGAATTGCTCGATCTCGATCAACTCGTGCAGGTGCTGGTGAATGGGCGCGAGGTTTTCAAAGGCCGCGTGGAGCGGAGTGCGGAGGTGATCCGCGAATCGCTGCGGGAGCGCGCCGATCCCCGCTCGGCGGCGACGGCAAAGATCGTTTTGGCTCCCGCGCATTAGCCGCGACGAAAAGAAAACAGCGCAGGGTGGCGGCCCGCGCGATATGATGGGGAAGACGTTTGAGCCAAGAAGCCCACATCCACATCGGCACCTGCGCCTGGAGCTATGACGACTGGCGCGGGGTGTTTTATCCCGAGCATCTGCCGCAGGGGAAGTGGCTGGAGTTTTATGCGCGTCATCTGCCGGCGGTGGAGGTGGACTCGACTTTCTATCATGTGCCCACGGCGCATGCGGTGGCGCATTGGCATGAGGTGACGCCGCCGCGGTTCCGGTTCGCCTGCAAGCTGCCGCGCGAGATCACCCACGAACGCAAGCTGCGCGACTCCGCGGACGCGTTCGCCGCTTTCCTCGCCGCGCTCGAACCGCTCGGCGAAAAGCTGGCGTGCGTGCTGGTGCAACTGCCGCCGTTTTTCACGCCGGAGCACGATGCGGGGGCGCTGCGCGAGTTCGTGCGCGAGTTCGTGCGCGGGCTGCCGGGCGGGGTGCGGTTCGCGATCGAGTTCCGGCACGCGGGCTGGCATGTGCCGCGGTTCGCGCATCTGCTGGAGGAGCACGGCGTCTGCTGGGTGTGGAGCGATGCCACGGCGCTGGCCGCGCAGGCCGATGGCGCGTTCGCCTTTCTGCCGGACACCACGGACTTCGCCTATGTGCGGCTGATGGGTGACATCGAAAGGAAGTATGACGACGGCGGGCGGAAGATCCACCGCTACCAGGCGCTGCAATGGCCGCGCGAGCCGGGGCTGGAAAGCTGGGCCGTGCGCATCCGGCAGGCGGCGGAGACGAAGGCGGAGGTGTTTGTCGCCGTGAGCAATCACTACGAGGGCTTTGCGCCCGCGACCTGCCAGCGGCTCGCGGAGCGGCTGGGGATGAAAGTGGAGCTGCCGCTGCCGGACGGCGGCGCGGGGGAAATGGCGGCTGCCGATCCGCAGTTGGACTTGCTGTGAAAGCGGCCGCCGTGGCGCCGCACGCGGGGCGCTGACGGGGGAAAGCCCTTGCGCAGACCGGCCTCGCGGCTAGCATGCGCGCCGATGCGCCGGACGCTCCTTCATTTTCTTCTGCTCACCGTTTTCGCCGTGGTGGCGCGGGCGGGGGAGTGGACGCTGTACAAGGTGGGCGGGCGCGATCATGTGTCGCTGGACAACGTGGCCGAGTTTTACAACCTCGGCACGGTGCGGCGCACGGGGAACGATTTCCTCATGGCGGTCGGCAACCGCAGCCTGCGCGGCACCGCGGGCAGCGTGGAATTTTACATCAACGGGCTGAAATTTAACCTCAGCTACCCCATCTCCGAGGCGGACGGAAAGTTGACCGTCTCGCGGATGGATCTGACCAAAGTCATCGAGCCGGTGATGCGGCCGAGCAAGATCAAGGGCGCGGAGAAAATCGACACCATCGTGCTTGACGCCGGGCACGGCGGGCACGACCGCGGGGCGCTGAGCCCGTATGGCTGCGAGGCGGATTACACGCTCGACACCGTGCTCCGCACGCGGGCGCTGCTGATGCAGGCGGGGTTCAAAGTGGTGCTCACGCGCACGAACGACACGTTCATCCCGCTCGGCGAGCGCACGCGCATCGCGAACCAGTACTCGAACGCGCTGTTCATCGCCGTGCATTTCAACAGCGGCGGTGCGGGCACGGGCTTGGAGACCTACACGCTCGCCCCGCGCGGCGTGCCGTCGATGATGGCCGACGGGCCGCGCGTGTCGGACCTCGAACTTTGCCAGGGCAATGCCAACGACGCCGAAAACATGGCGCTCGCCACCGCCACGCACGCCTCGCTGGTGGTGCGCTCGAAGATGTTTGACCGCGGCATCAAGCGCGCGCGGTTCGTGGTCATCCGCGACATCCAGATTCCCGGCGTGCTGATCGAGGGCGGCTTTCTGAGCAATCTGTACGACGCGCGGATCATCGCCATGCCGGCCTACCGGCAGCAGATGGCGTCGTGCATTTTGCAGGCGGTGCAAAACTACCGCCGCGCCGTGGGCACGCAGCTCGCCGACGTGGCCTCGCACATCGGCGAAAGCCCGCGCGTGGAGACGAACAGCCCGCGCCTGCGCCTGAACCCGAGCCAGAACGATGCGGAGCCCGTGGTGGTCACGCCGACGGTGCCGGCGACGAACTAGGGCAGGGGACAGTGGCCGGCTGGCAGGTGGGTGGAAAAGCCGCGCGCGGATTTGGCTTCCGCACGCCGCACTTGCCACCCGACACTCGCCGCCTTTGCCCATGCCGCCCGCCGATTCCGCCCCGCCCGCCCTTTCCCCGAGCACGCCCGTCGGCGTGTACGACAGCGGCTACGGCGGCCTCACCGTGCTGCGGCAGTTGCGCCGCGTGCTGCCGACGCTCGACTACGTCTATCTCGGCGACAGCGGGCGCGCGCCCTACGGCGGACGCGATGTGGACACCATTTTGGATTTTGCCGAGCAGTGCGTGGAGCGGCTTTTCGGCGAAGGCTGCCGCGTGGTCGTGGTCGCGTGTCACACGGTTTCGTGCGTGGCGCTGCGGCATCTCCAGCATCGCTACGGTTCGGCGGAGCGGCGAGTGCTCGGCGTGACCATCCCCGCCGCGGAAGCCGCCGTGGCGGTGACGCGCGGGCACATCGGTTTTCTCGGCACCGCGCGCACGGTGGCGTCGCACACTTTTCGCACGGAAGTGCGGAAGCTCAGCGCGACGGTGCGGGTGAGCGAAGTCGCCGCGCCGCTGCTCGCGCCGCTGGTCGAGGAGGCGTGGGAGGAAACGGACATCGCGCGGCTGGCGGCGGCGCGTTACGTCGGGCAGTTCGACGGGATCGACACGCTGGTGCTCGGCTGCACGCATTATCCGCTTTTGGAAAACGCCATCTGCGCCGTCGCGCCCGCCGGCGTGCAGGTGCTCAATCCCGCGCCGCAAGTGGCCGCGCGTTTCGCCGCGTGGCGGGAAAAATATCCCGCCCTCGCACCCGCGGGCGGCGGGCGGCTGCGGGTGCTTTCGAGCGGCGATGTCGGGCGCTTCGCCCGCCACGGCGCGCGGTTTCTCGGCGAGGACTTGCCGCCCGTCGAGCACGTCGGCGAGCGCCACGGACGCCTCGCCCTTTGCCCCGACGAAGCCGAGCCCCTCGGCCAGGTCGTCCGCGAATAACCGCGCTGGCATGCGGCGTGCATCCGTGGCACGCGCCCCATGTCCACCACCCGCCCGCGCCTTTCCGAAAACCGCCTCGCCGCCTACGTCGCCCTCGGCCTCGCCGCCGCCGTGCTCTGCGCCTACGCCTTCGTGCTGCGCTGCGACTTCATCGACTACGACGACAACAGCCACGTCTTCGAAAACCCACTCGTCCTCGGCGGCCTGAGCTGGCCCGGCGTGCGCGACGCCTTCACCCATTTTCACGCGAGCCTGTGGATTCCGCTGACCTGGATTTCCTTTATGGCCGACGTCTCCCTCTTCGGCCTCAACCCCGGCGCCATGCACGCCGTCAACCTCGCGCTCCACACCGCCAGCACGCTCGTTCTGTTTTTCATGCTGCGCCGCGCCACCGGCAGCCTGTGGGCCAGCGCGAGCGTCGCCGCGCTCTTTGGCCTGCACCCGATCAACGTCGAATCAGTCGCCTGGATCGCCGAGCGCAAGAACGTCCTCTCCACATTTTTCTGCCTCCTCGCGCTCTACGCCTACGTCCGCTACGCGGAAAAACCGCGCGCCCTTTTCTACCTCGCCGCCTGCGTGTGCGCCGCGCTTTCGCTCCTCGCGAAGCCGATGATCGTCACGCTGCCCTTTGCGCTCCTGCTGCTCGACCACTGGCCGCTCCGCCGCTGGGGCCGCGTGCCGTGGACGCGGCTCGTGGTGGAAAAAATCCCCTTCCTCCTGCTCGCGCTCGGCGCGTGCTGGATGGCCATGCACGCCCCTGCGGAACGCGGCGCTCTCGTCACCACCGCCACCCTCCCGCTCGCCGCGCGCGTGAGTAATGCGCTCATCTCGTACGTCGCCTATCTCGCCGCGATGCTGTGCCCAAGCGGCTTGGCGGTCTATTACCCCCATCCCATCGACCCGCAGCCTGCGCTCGCCCTCGCCGCCGCCGCGCTGCTGCTAGCCGTTTCCGCGCTCGCCGTGGTGTGGTGGAAAAAGCGCCCGTATCTGCTCGCCGGCTGGTGCTGGTACCTCGGCGTCCTCGTGCCCGTGCTCGGCCTCGTGCAAGTCGGCTCGCAGGCTCGCGCCGACCGTTTCACCTACCTCCCGCAGCTCGGCATTTTCTGCGCCGCCGTCTGGCTCGTGCGCGAGCTGTGGCCCGTCGCCCAGCGCCAATTCCTCACCGCGGCGGCCTGCGTCACCCTCGCCGCCTGCGCGCTGCTCACCGCCCGGCAAGTCGCGCGGTGGACCGACACCGTCACCCTTTTCGAGCACGCCGCCGCCGTGACCAAAAACAATTCCTGCGCCCACACGAATGCCGGCCTCGCCCGCGCCAAACTCGGCGACTACGGCGCGGCGACCGCGCATTTCCAAGCCTCGCTCCGCATCACCCCCGACCAGCCCGCGATTTGGAATCAGTTCGGCGCGGCGCTCACTCACCTCGATAAGCAGGCTGATGCGAACCAATGTTTCCGCAACGCCCTCCAGCTCGACGCCGCCGACACCACCGCCCGCTACAACCTCGCTGTCGGCCTCGAAAAAACCGGCGCAACCACGGAGGCCGTCGCGCAGTTTGACGAACTCCTGCGCGCGATGCCCGACTTCGCCCGCGCCCACTACCACCTCGCCCTCGCCCTGCAAACCGCGGGCCGCACCGCCGACGCGCAAACCCATTTGCGCGAAGCCGCCCGCCTCGTCCCCGCCGACGCGGAAATCGCCGCCGCGCTGCGCCGCAGCGTCGCGACGGCGCAGTAGCGGGACAAAATGAGCACGGCACGCCGGGTGGCACGAACTTCGCTAATCTCAGCCACGCGAGACCCATGATGACCGAATCGTCCAGACCATCCGACCAGCCTCCCGGCCCCGAGGCCGCGTCGTCGGGCGTGGTGAACCCGAAGACCACCGCCGGCCTGCTGGCGGACTACACGGCTTTGCAAAACGATCTCGAGCAGGCCAACAGCCTTGCCTCCGATTTTCAGCGCCAGCTCGCGGGGAAGTCCAACGAGTGCGCGCAGTTCAAGCAGGTGTTTGAAAAAACCTGCCGGGATCTCGCCCATTTGCAGACCGGCATCACCGCGCTGCGCGAGGAGCGGCACCGCCTCGCCAACGAGGCCATGAAGACGACAGCCTACAAGCTGAAGCTGACCAAAGTCACCGAGGAGCGCGACCACCTGCTCGCGGAACTCGAGGCCGCGCGCCACGCCGCCGAGGTCAGCGCGCGTGCCGCGGGTGCGCGCGAGTCCGAGCTGACGCTCAAGATCGAGACGCTTAAGGAAGTCCTTGCCGATGCGCAGCAGCGCAGCGCCCCGCCCGCGCCCCGCGCCGCCGAGGCAAAACGCGTGCGCTTCCGCCGACGAAAAATTCATCGACATCGCCTTCGGGCGCTGAGCGTCACCCGCTCGGCATTTTCAAAAATCCAAAACTCCCGCGCATTTTTGATGCGTCCAAGCGCCGCGCATTTGTGTATGCAGTCGCATGAGCACACCCATCCGCGCCTTCGCCGCGTCCGCCAAAGGACAGCCTCTCCAGCCCTTCGAGTTCGACCCCGGCGCGCTCGGCGCGGAGCAGGTCGAGATCGCCGTCAGCCATTGCGGCATCTGCCACTCGGACCTTTCCATGATCGACAACGAGTGGGGCATGAGTGCCTTTCCTCTCGTCCCAGGGCACGAGGTCGTCGGCACCATCACCGCCGCCGGCCCGCAGGTGAAAGGCGTGCGCGTGGGCCAGCGCGTGGGGCTCGGCTGGCAGTCCGGGAGCTGCATGGCCTGCCACGACTGCCTCTCCGGCGACCACAATCTCTGCGCCACCGGCGAGGCGACGATCGTGCAGCGCCACGGCGGTTTTGCGGACCGCGTGCGCTGCCACTGGGCTTGGGCCGTGCCGGTGCCGGAAGCGGTCAGCGCCGAGGCCGCGGGGCCGCTTTTCTGCGGTGGCGTGACGGTCTTCAATCCCATCGTGCAATTCGGCGTGAAGCCCACGGATCGCGTCGGCGTCATCGGCATCGGCGGCCTCGGGCACATGGCCCTGCAGTTTCTCAACAAGTGGGGCTGCGAAGTCCACGCCTTCACCTCCAGCGACGCGAAGCGCGATGAGGCGATGGCCTTCGGCGCGCATCACGTCATCAACTCGCGCGACTCCGCCGCGATGAAAAATATTGCGGGCTCGCTCGACTTCGTGCTCTCGACCGTGAACGTGCCGCTCGACTGGACGGCCATCATAGAAACCCTCGCCGCACGCGGTCGGCTGCATCTCGCCGGCGCGGTGCTCGAGCCGATTCCCGTCGGTGCGTTCTCGCTCATCATGCGCCAGCGCTCCATTTCCGGCTCGCCCATCGGCAGCCCGGCGACCACGGCGACCATGCTCGACTTCTGCGCCCGCCACGCCATTGCGCCGGCCATCGAAAAGTTCCCGATGTCCCGCGTGAACGATGCACTGGAGCGCCTCCGCAGCGGCCGGGCCCGCTACCGCATCGTGTTGGAAAACGACTTCGCCTAGCCCGCGCGAAGTTGCGCCTTGGCGCGCGGCGCACGCACCGCTTTCCTCGCGCGATGCAACTGCTTCCCGGCTTCCGCGACTTTTTTCCCGACGACTGCGCGCGGCGGAACTACATCCTCGAAACGTGGCGCGCGGTCGCGCGGCGCTACGGCTTTGTGGAGTACGACGGGCCGGTGCTGGAGCCGATGGCGCTCTACGAAAAAAAGAGCGGTGGCGAAATCGTGGGGCAGCTTTTCGATTTCACGGACAAAGGTGCCCGCCACGTCGCCATGCGTCCCGAGATGACGCCCACGCTCGCCCGCATGGTCGCGGCGCGGGAGCGCGATTTCAAAAAGCCGCTGAAGTGGTTCTGCGTCCCGCAATTCTTTCGCTACGAAAAGCAGCAGCGCGGGCGGCTGCGGGAGTTCTATCAGCTCAACTGCGACATCATCGGCGAGGCGTCGCCGGCGGCGGATGCGGAGTTGGTGGCGGTGCTGATCGACATGCTGCGCGGGTTTGGGCTTACCGAAAAAGATTTTGTCGTACGACTGAGCAACCGCGATGTGTGGGCGAATTTTTTGATCCAGAATCGCGAAAAATCTGACACTTGCGCCGACTCCTCCGGTTTGGAGACTTTGCTGGCTGTCATCGACAAAATGGAGAGACAGCCAGACACCGTTAGCAACAAACTCTTGGAGCCCCTTGGCGTATCCGCGGAGCAAGTGCGCGCCTGGAAGGACGAGTGGCAGAACAAGCTTATGTCCAGTAGTGCGATCGCTGGAAATCCCGCTCTTGCTCACCTTCACGAAGTTATTCATTCCCACCTCGGGCCGCGAAATTTGCAGCAATTTCTTGAAGTCGATTTCAGCATCGTGCGCGGGCTGGCCTATTACACGGGCGTAGTCTTCGAGGTTTTCGACCGCAGCAAAAACGAGCGCGCGCTGGCCGGCGGCGGGCGCTACGACAAGCTGCTGAGCCTGATGAGCGACGGCAAGGTGGACCTGCCCGCGCTCGGCTTCGGCATGGGCGACGTGGTGCTCGCGAACCTCATCAACGACACGCCCGCCGCCAAGGCGCAGCTCGACGCTTGGCTGGCGCGCGAGCGGTCGGCGGATGTGTATATCATCATCGCGAAAGAGGAACGCCGGCCCGAGGCGCTGGCGCTAGTGCAGCGGTTGCGCGAGGCGGGGCAGCGCACGGATTTCCCGCTCACCGCGGCAAAGATCGGCAAACAGTTTCAAACCGCCGAGCAGCTCGGCGCGCGGTTCACCGTCCTCGTCGGCGACGAATGGCCGCAGGTGAAAGTGAAGACACTCGCGACGCGCGGAGAGGTGCTCATTCCCGACGAGGAAGTGGTCGCGCACATCGCGACAGCGGCGATTTGAGATGGGGCGCGCCTGCGGCG
>JANXWQ010000013.1 GCA_025351065.1 Chthoniobacter sp.
CCACCGCGCCACCGCCGGATCGGTGTCGAAGGTTTTGTCCGCGCGATCCAGCGCCGCGAAGACCGCCTGCAGCCGGTAATAGTCGCGCTGCGTCACCGGATCGAACTTGTGATTGTGGCACCGCGCGCACTGCACGGTCAGCGCGCAGAAGGTGTTCATCGTGTTCGTCACCATGTCGTCGCGGTCGAGCAGGCGCGCGATTTTCCCGTCCAGCTTCGACTCCGCCAGCTCCGCGTGCCCGATGAAATCCCACGGCCCCGCCGCGATAAATCCCAGCGCCGCAATGCCATCCTCCGTGCCCGGAAAAAGCGCATCGCCCGCGAGCTGCTCCTGCACGAAACGCGCGTACGGCTTGTCTTCATTGAAAGCGCGGATCACGTAGTCGCGATATGGCCACGCGTTGGGCCGCAGCTTGTCCTTATCATAGCCGTGCGAGTCGCCGTAGTGCGCCACATCCAGCCAGTGCCGCGCCCACCGCTCCCCATAGCGCGGCGACGCCAGCAGCCGCTCGACGAGTTTTTCATACGCCCGCGGGTCGGTGTCCGCGAGAAAAGCATCCACCTCTTCCGGCGTCGGCGGCAGCCCCGTGAGGTCGAAAGTCACGCGCCGGATGAGTGTCCGCCGGTCCGCTTCCGGCGACGGCTTCATCCCCTTCTCCGCCAGCTTCGCCCCGATGAAAGCGTCGATGGAATTAGCCATAGCTGGTTTCACCATCGGTTTGAGGCTCCACCAATCCAGCGGCCCCGCCACCTTCGCGTCCGCACCTTCCGGCCACACCGCGCCCTGGTCGATCCACACGCGCAGCAACGCGACCTGTTCCGCCGTCAACGCGTCGCCTTTCGGCGGCATCTTCACGTCCGCATCCAGCCCCGCTACAAACCGAATCAGCGGGCTCTCCGCGCTTTTTCCCGGCACGACATTCGGCGCGTGCTCGTCGCCGCCTTTCAGCGCCACCGTTTTCACATCCAGCCGGTAGCCGCTTTTCTGCTTCTCCGGCCCGTGGCATTTCACGCAGTTCTTTTCAAAAATCGGCTGCACGTCCCGCACGAAATCCACCGGCTGACCGCGCGCCTCCAGCGCGGCCATCGTCAGACAGACGAAAGTGAGAAAGCCGGCGAACTGCATGGATGAACCTTCCACACGCACCGCTACTTCGCGTCCGGCGGTTTCTCGAAGATGATCTCACCGAGCTTGGCGTTCACTTCCTCCTGGCCGAGGCGCACGCCGTTGAGCCCCTCCATGGTGTCGCTGAGCTGGTTGGCGAGGTCGGCGCGTTTCTCCGCCTCGCTGACGATGCGCGCCTGGTAGTGGTCGATGGTGCCGACGCCGGGCCCGGTGACGTTATTCGCGTCGAGCACCTCAAACCAGTAGTCGATCACGCTGCCCTCCTCGACGTGCGGGACGAGGGCACTAATCTTCCAGTCGAAGCGCCGTGTGACGGTCTTCGGCAGCGCGCCGCCGAGGTCGAGGTCGATGGTTTTGTGCGGCCCGCCGTCCACCCAATCGACGGCGTAATGCAGCTTCACTTTGGCCACGCCGAAGTCGTCCTTCGCCTCGAAAGCGATGAGCGCCGTGGCTTCGCGGGTGAGCAAAATTTCGCGCCGGTCGGGGTAGATGATTTTGACCGTGGGCGGGGCGTCCTGGATCACGTCGATGTGGTAGATGGCCGCGCCGCGCGACTCGACGCCGTCTTCATCCACGAGCCGCAGGGTCATGCCGGTCACGCCCTCGGCGGGGATGACTGTCTCGCCGGTGAGCTGCGTCTTGTCTTCCGCGGCGGCGGCGAGCGGCGCAGTCTGCGCGGGCTTGTCGCGGTCGGCGCCGACGAGGCGAATCTCGCCGGACTGCACCGCGGTGCTGGCCTTCACTTTCAGCACGAGCCGGCTGCCCGCGAGGATTTTCAAATCGCCGAGCGCCCGGCGCTGCGCGGGGAGCTGCGTGTAGGCGGGCCAGACCTGCTGGCACTCCACGCTCGCGACCGACGGGCGCGGCTTGACCTTCACATGAAAGCTCGCGCTCTCCGCGTCGCCGAGCGCCACGGTGTAGTCGAACGCCTCCTGCACGCTCTGCAGCACGCGGGCGAAATGCGCGGGCTGATCCGCGACGGAACCCAGCTCGAAATCCTGCGGCCCACCCTTCGCGGTCTGCACGCGCAGTCGGCCTTTTGCCGGCACGATGCCGCCCGCCGCGGCCACGATGCGCAGGTCGTCGCCGATGGCGATGACGCGGCTGCCGGTCACGTCGCGGATGAGCGTCTTGCGCGGCACGGGGTTGTTGAAAAGGCACGCGCGCAGGAGCAGCGGCTGCGTCTTGTGCCCGCCGGATGCGGCCAGCCCCGCTGTCACCGCCAGCGCCGCCGCCGCGATGCGCAGC
>JANXWQ010000066.1 GCA_025351065.1 Chthoniobacter sp.
CGAGTTCGCGCAGCCAGGGGTGGGCGGTATTCCAAAGTGACATAAGGGCCGGGACGTTAGCGCGCTCCGCGCAGAATGCCAGACCGTCACGCGCGGCGGTGGCGCGCGGTCAGTTCGGCCCGAGCCATTCGGGAAAGTCGGCGAGAAATTCCGGGCAGCAGCCGGTCATCCACGCGTGTTCCCGGTCGATTTTTTTTGCGGCGAGCACGCGGGTGGTCGCGATGGCGTAGATCAGTCCGGCGAAAATGGCGACACCGCCCGCCAGCCCTAGCCAGCCCGATTCATTGGTGATCGCGGTGATGACGCCAATGATGCCGATGACGGCGAGCGCCCACGAGATGAGGATGTCGCGCTTGCGCCGCGAGCGGTGCAGGGCGCACAGGCTGGCGATCACCGTGGCCCGCTTGCTGGCAGTGGCGGCCACGATGACGTAAATCAGCAGGCCGATAAGGATGGTGAGATAGAGGGCCGGATGATGCCACGAGAGCTTGCGTTTCAGGCGTCCGCCCGCGGCGGGCGCGTTGCATTTCACGCAGCGGTCGGGGAGCGTGGCGCTGACCAGGGTGACGAGCTGCCGGCCGGAGCGCCAGACGGTACTGGAGGCACCGGGCGCGATACCTTCGAGCATTTTTTGAAAAAAGACCGGTTTGCAGGCGGCGCAGACGAAGTTTTGCTCGAAGGAAACCATCTCGCCTTTGGCAAAAATCTGCCCGCACTCGGCGCAGGGCGCGGCGTCCGCGGTGGCCATGACCGGTGCGGGCCGGGAGGCCGTCTCGGCGACTTTGCCAAAAGGGTGCCACGTTTTCCAACCCTCGCGCCAGACGAGGGTCTCGCGGGTGATGACTCCGGTGCGGCGGAGATTTTCAAATTCGGACGATGAAACGGGGCCGAGTTGCTAGCCGCCGGAGACGTAGTGCCATTCCATAGGCGGCGTTTGCTAGAGCCCCGCGCCGTGGGACGCAAGCGCAATGCGCTCAGTCGCGCGGGAGTTTTTTCAGCACGCCCTCGATCTGCTCGATGCTGCTGGCCGGGCCGCGGTTTTTGAGGAGGAACTGCCGGCCCTCGATCAAGGTGCGGCGGGCTTCGGCGGGCGAGCCGTTTTGGATTTGCAACGAGCCGAGGCTCATGCAGACGCGGCCATATTCCTGGGGCGCGACGCCCTTGGGATTGGTCTGCGCGACTTCGAGCGCCTCGGCGTAGGCGTCGATGGCGTCGTCGGTCCGGCGTCGGCGCAGGTAGTTGTCGCCGTTCGCGACGAAGGTGCGCCAGTCGCTGGACTGGGGCGGCGTTTCCATTTCGGGCGCGACGGAGACGGGCGGCGTGCCGCCGGAAAGCGGCGGGTTCATGGGCGTGACCGGCGGACGCGGCGGGCCGCCGGTGACGGTGATCGCGCCGGGGGGGATTTGCGTGAGGCGCGGGGTGGCTGCAGGCGGGGGCGTCTTCACCACGGCGACGGCGACGGGCGTGTCCGGCGGCGGCGGGGCGACGGGCGCGACGGGCTCGTGCATTTTTTCCGGCGTGGTGGCGGCGAGGAGAATTTCCGGCGTGGCCTCCTGGCCGTACTGGATGGCTTTCGACGGCTCGGGCTCGGGTTTCACCGGCTCGACCTGCGGCACTGGCGTGACCGCGGCGAGCTGCGGCGCGGGCGTGCTGTTTGGCACGGGCGCGGGCGCGTGAAATTCCTTCCACAAAACCACGCCTACCGCGAGCACCGCGCAGCTTGTGGCGATGAGCGTACCGATGGGCGCGCCGTGTTTCGCCACCGGCGCATAGCCGCTCTGCATGGGACTTTGCACCGTCCCCGGCGGCGGGATCAAGGCCGCGCCCGTGGCCTGGCTCCCCAGGATCGCGGTCGTGCTGGCGGGCTTTTCCGGCAGCGGCGTGTTGCGGATGTTTTCCACCGCGGTCTTCATCTCGGCGGTGCTGGCGTAGCGCCGGTTGGGCTCTTGCTGCATGGCGCGGATGACCACCTGGTCGATGCGTTCGTCCACATCCACGCGCTGCGAGGGCGGGTCGAAAACGCCGGCGGGGATTTCGCCGCACAGCATTTCGTAGAGCATGACGCCGAGGCTGTAGATGTCCGCGCGGTGATCCACGCGGATGCCTTTTTTCTGCTCCGGCGACATGTAATCCGGCGTGCCGAGCACCATCCCTGTCATGGTCTGGCCCCATTGCTCGGGTGTCTTCGCGGTATCCATGCGGGCGAGGCCGAAGTCGGTCACTTTCACGCGGCCTTTGGTATCGACGAGGATGTTGGCGGGCTTGATGTCGCGGTGGATGACACCCTCGCTGTGCGCGTACTGCAGCGCTTCGCACACGTTTACAATCAGCTCGAGCGACTGCACCGGTTTCAAGCCCACGGCTTTGATCAAATGATGCAGCGTGGTGCCCTCGACAAATTCCATGACGAAGTAGAGGTGCCCCTCGGTGGTGTGGCCGAAATCGAAGACGGACACGATGTTCGGATGGTTCATCTTCGCCATCGTCCGCGCCTCGCGGACAAAGCGTTCGCCGAAGTCGCGGTCGATGCTGACCTCGAGCGGCAGGAGCTTGATGGCGACCACGCGGTCGAGCGAAGTCTGCTTGCCTTTATAGACCACGCCCATGCCGCCGCGGCCGATCATTTCGGTGACCTGATAGTTCGGAAAAAGGCGCGCGGCTTCGGCGATGGTCGGCGGCTCCCAGCTTTGCAGGCTGCCGCCGCCAGTCATGCGCACGCTCTGCATGCCGCGGGCGAAAAGCTCGTCGGGGCTCATGCCGCCGAGGATCGAGGGCAGCGCGCCGCTGGCCGGCGTCGTGTCGTCGGCGGGAATGGAGTCCGGGTCGTTCAGCATCGCGAACGGTCTAGCTAGCGCCGACGAGCAGCTTGGTCAATTCGCTATCCACGTCGCCCTCGTCGCGCACAGTGTCGCCCACAAAGCGGCGCAGCACTTCGCGGTAACGCTGGCGGAAACGGAAGACCGTGACGTGCAGCGCGCTGACCGAGACGCCGGCCTGCGGGGCGATTTCCTGATATCGCTCCTCGCCGCCGCTGAAGCTCAGGAACGGCGGCAGAAAAGGGAACAGCCGCTCCTTGCCTTCCGTCGTGTATTCCACGCTCAGCGTTTCCATCACGCCCTCGAGCGTGGTCAGCGCCCAGCGGCGGGCGAAAAGGTCATCGGGTGAGCGGCCCGACGGCTCCTGACCGAAACGCTTTTCCGCTTTCATCCGGTCGATGACGAGCGAGGCCGCGGCCTGCGCCGCCACATCCGCCGGCGGATACCCGGCCTCCGCGTAGGCGGTGAGCCGGTGCAGCACGAACTCCTGGAAATGCGCCACGTCCTCCTCCTCCGGTCGCGGCATCTCGATAGTCTGCATGCGCGCGAAAAAATCCTCCGTGCGCTGCGCCGCCTCCTCCGCCGCCGCCGCGCCCGACGCGCGCAGCCATACGTACACCGCCGGCCAGCACCGGGTGGCGAGCTGGCCGAGTTCCGTGCGATGCCCGGTCACCGCCGCCTCCCACAGACTGCGGTTGGGATTGCGGATGATGGTGGGATTTTCGACCTGCGAAGACATGGGAAAAAGTTCCAGCCATACAGCCGCACCCCGCACGCCGGGTCAAGCGCCGCCCTGCGGTAGTGGTTCAGTTTGATGGTCGCTGCATTTTGAAAACGCAGCGACGCAGAGGCGCAAAGATCGCAGAGAGGATTCCGTAGCCAAACCTCTGCGCCCTCTGCGCCTCTGCGTCTCTGCGTTAAAAAACAACCGCCACGCCGTCGAATTGAGCCGTCATCCCGCCCTACGCTTTCAACTCCGGCACGTCCACCCACGAGCGTTTGGCCCATGATTCGAGGCCGAGTTCGGCGAGCTGCACGCCCTTCGCGCCTTCGAGCAGTGTCCACGGGAAGGGCTCGCCGAGCGCGACGTGGCGGAGGAAAAGCTCCCACTGGATTTTGAAGGCGTTGTCGTAGCTCTGGTAGGCGGGCACGCGGTTCCAGCCGTCGGCGAAATCCACCGGCGAATCGAGGTCGGGATTCCACACGCAGCGCGGCGTCGCGCCCGCGTGCTGCGCCACGCAGTCGCGCAGTCCGGCGACGGCACTGCCGTGGGTGCCATCGACTTGCAGCGTGAGCAGGTCGTCGCGCTGCACGCGCACCGTCCACGAGCTGTTGAATTGCGCGATCACCCCGCCCTCCAGTTCGAAAGTCGCGTACGCCGAGTCGTCCGCCGTGCAGGAAAACGCCGCGCCCTGTTCATCGCGCCGCGTTTTCAAATGCGTGGCCCCGAGGCACGAAACCGCGCGCACTTTGCCGAACAGCCCGTCGAGCACGTAGCGCCAGTGGCACAGCATATCCACGATGATCCCGCCGTCGTCCTCCTTGCGATAATTCCACGACGGGCGCTGCGGTTTCACATGCTCGCCGTCGAAAACCCAGTAGCCGAACTCACCCCGTACGCTCAGGATTTCGCCGAAGAAACCCGCGTCGATCAGCGCCTTCAGTTTCACGATGCCGGGCAGCCAAAGTTTGTCCTGCACCACGCCGTGCTTCACACCCGCGGCCTTCGCCATTTGGTAGAGTTCGTAAGCTGCGTCCGTGCTCACCGCGATGGGCTTTTCGCAGTACACATGCTTGCCTGCCGCGATCGCCGCGCGCACGCCGTCGAAGCGGCGCGTCGTCGTCTGCGCGTCGAAATAGATCACGTTAGCCGGATCAGCCAGTGCCTCGCCGAGGTTCGTGGTGAAAGGGATCGTCACACCGGTGGGCGCGAGCGCGGCGAGTTCCGCGAGCTTGCCCGCATTGCGCCCCACGAGGATCGGCGCGGGCATGAGCCGCTCCGTCTCGCTCACCCGCACGCCGCCTTGCGCCATGATGGCGAGGATGGAGCGCAGGTAATGCTGGTTCGTGCCCATGCGTCCGGTGACGCCGTTGAGGATGATGCCGATGGTCATTGAGATGGTTGCGAGCTGAGAGTTGAAAGACGCCGGTGCGGCGCGGGCCGCGATGATGTCCGCGCGCCGCCGTTTGGCAAATCGTTCCGCGTGGCGTCGCACGCTGGTTCCCCTACGGCGCAGGTGGCGGCGCGTAGAGCCAAACAAGATACAATCGATCACCGTCGCTCCCTTTCGCGCCAATCACGCCGCCGTCATCCGCGCGGTTTTTGTCCACGCCGTAGAGGAGAAAAGTCCCGCCATCCTGGCGGCGATAGATCAGCGGCTGGTGCGAATACGTGTCCAATGGCAGCTCCGCGATGAAGCCGGGGACAAGCTCGGCGAGCTTTTCTGGAAAAGCGCCATGCGCCAGCCGGAAGCGCTCCAGCGCCACGGCGACTTGCGTTTGATCGAGCCGTGTTTGCAACGTCACAGTTTGGTTGCTGACACCCAAAAGTCCGTTTGCGAAGAGTTTGCTGAAGAAGAAATAGAATTCATCCAAATACCCATTCAGGTTTTCTGGATTCGATGGGACGGGGCGATCCGGGTCAAATTGTCGTTCGTCAGCACTGACCCTTGCGAGTTGTTCGTCGAGATAGTGGTTTTGCAGCAGTTGATTATCGCGAAAGACGCGGCTTGGAATCAGCGCAATGGCGGTGTTTTTCCAAGAAGCAGTGGCCGGGAAAAGAATCATGGGACTGAGTTTTTTTCTTTCAGCGATGGATTGCGCCAGCCGGTCGTACATCGAATTGCTCAGAACGCGCTCGGCATCAAAGCCCTGTTTGTAGTCCCTCCATACATTCACGGCCGCCAGCGTTTGGTGGATTTGCCGCAACTCGGCATCGCCCCATTTCGGTTGCGCGAGGCTTTCGCCCAACTGCGAGCAAACCACCGCCAGCATCCCCATGCGCAGTGCCGAGCCGACGAGACTCGAGGTATGCTCGAAAGCCCGGTACGCTTGCAACGCGTCTTGGAAATCAGCCAGCGCCGCCGCCGAATCACCCGCGGCGAGATGCGCGTGCATGCGCAGCGTGAACAACTGATAGGCACTTGAAAAAATGTCGTAGTTCGGCATTTGCGGCCAGCCGCTGGCATCCAACTGCATCGGGAACTGGCAATGCGGATGCGACCGCCATTCGCTCCATTCCTTGCACTGCGGCGCGTAGTGTTCGAGCGCGAGCAGCACATCGCGCGGTGGCGAGTCGGTCATCTTGCTGATGAAACCGGCGTCTTTGAAAAACTTCGCCCACGCCTTGAGATCAAGCCGCTCGCCCTTCGGATAATTGTGGTACGGCGGAGAACCGCCGTTTTGACGCGGCAGTTTGAAAGCAGCGTTGGCACCGCGGGTGAACGCCGTGCGGAACATCGGCAGCTTCGCGAAATTTTCCGCATCCGGAATTTCCGGCGGCACGAATTCGGCGAGCGTCAGCTTCACGCCGCGCGCGCGGGCGGCGGCGCAGTAGTTTTGCCAGCGGACTTCCGCGCGCCAGTTGGCGAAAAGGTGCAGGCCCACGGTGCTGGCGACGATCGCCACGCAGCTCGTGGTCAACGGATGGGAGCGGAACCAGGCGGCGATTTTGCGCATCGCGCGAAGCTGGGGAAAATCCGCGCATCCTGCGAGTCACTTCGCCGGGCAGTGCCAGACCCAGTCGGCCTGTTTCGCGGCGCTGGCTTGCGGGTCGCTGACGCCGCCGTCGTCCCGCAGATCGGCGCCCACGGAGTAGAGCAAAAAGCTGCCGTCCTCGGCGTGGCGGTAGCGGTACGGTTCGCCGTTCACGATCTCGGCGGGGAGGCTCGCGAGGAAATCTGGCGTCAGCTCGGAAAGGGCCTGGGGAAAGGATCCGCGGGCGAGGCGGCAGCGCTCCAAGGCGCAGGCGAGGCGCGCCAGGTCGGTTGCGGTCGCGGCTTGGACCCAGCGTTTTTCCACACTCTCGAGAGTGGGCGACATGGCGGTGAAAAGAATGAAATAAATCCGCGCCGGAAGGCTGGTGATGTGGGCTGCAGAGGAAGGGATGGGGCGGTCGCCAAAATAACGCCGCTGGTCGGGGTCGATGCGCGCCGACAATTCGTCGAAAAACTGATTCGCCCGCACCTGACTCTGGTAAAGCCAGCCGGACGGATAGAGCGAGAAGCGCCAGCCTTCAGGGTGGACTCGCCCGCCGCCGTCG
>JANXWQ010000093.1 GCA_025351065.1 Chthoniobacter sp.
CTGCTCTCCGCCGGCCTCGATGAAGTGCCGGGTGTCTATAAGGACATCCACGCCGTCATGGCCGCGCAGACCGATCTGGTCGAAGTCCTCGGCCAGTTCGATCCGAAGCTCGTGAAGATGTGCCCAGCCGGCGACCGCGCCGAAGACTGACCACCGCGGAGGTGAGACGTGAACCGCCTCGCCTCCGCTTACCCCTGCAGTCGCCGCACTTTTTTCCCCGTGCTTTGCGGCTAAAAAGACAACCGCCGCGGCAACGCCAGCCGCCACTTCAGCCATGCGTCCATCCAGTTTCCAAAAAACCGCGCGCTATTTTTTCGCGCCGCTTTCGTTGGCGAGGTTGAGGAGGTACTGCTCGACCTGCGCGCCGAATTCCTCGGGATATTTTTCGGCCTGCGACTGCTCGATGACGGCGCGTTCGCGCGGTGGGAGCGCAGCGAAGGAGGCCTTCTTCGCGGCTGTGGTGCGGGAGCCGAGTTGGACGGCCTCGGGGCTGCCGGGCTGGTACTTTTCCGCGGCTGCGGTGCCGCCCGGCGGGCCAGGCTTTTTGCCGCCTTTGCCCGGTTGCTGGCCGGGTTTAGCGCCGGGCTTGCCGGGTTGGCCCGGTTGTCCAGGCTGGCCCGGTTGATTGCCGGCCTGGGCCGTGGGCTGGCCGGGCTGGCCTTCGGCGGGCATCTGCGGGGCGCTGGATTCGGAGAGGCCGGATTGCGCCTGCGCCATCGCGGCCTGCGCCTGCGCGAGGGCTTGCTGCGCGGCGGCGGCCTGGGCTTGGGCACCGGGCGTGTTTTGGCTGGCGGCTTGCGCGGCGGCTTCGGCGGCGGCTTGCGCGCCTTGCTCGGCGGCGGCCTGCGCGGCGGGGTCGCCGGGCGTGCCCTGGGCGGCGGCCTGGCCAGCTTTTTGCGCGGCCTGCGCGAGTTCACCGGCGGCTTTTGCGCGGCTTGATCGGCCTGCTGGCCGGCTTGTTTGGCAGCGGCTTGATCGCCGGCCGCCTGCGCCTTTTCACCCGCTGCCTGCGCGTCCGCGGCCTTTTGCAAATCCTGCTGCGCTTGCGCCACCGCGGCCTGCGCCTGGGCGAGCTGGGCCTGCGTCTGCTGCTGCGCGTTCGCGTTTGGCTCGGGGTTTTGGCCGAGCTGGGCCTGCGCCTGTTCGGCGGCTTGCGCGAGCGCTTTCTGCGCGCGGAAGAGCGCGTCGAGCGCCTTCAGTTCCGCGGTCTTCGCGCGTTCGCCGTCAGGCTTGTCGAGCTGGGTTTCCGCTTCGGCCATCGCGGTGCGCGCATCGTCGAGCGCGGGCGCGGCGGCGGCGAGGTCGGGCGCAAGGTTCGCCTTGAGCGAATCCGTCTTTCGCCGCACCTCCTGCTGCCGCGTGACCTGGGTGCCGAATTGATCCGCGGCCCGCGCTTTCTTCGCCGCGACGAGCGCCGCACTTTTTGCCGTGTCCAGCTCCAGCTTCTGCTCGGCCATGATGATCTCCGCAAGTTCCGCCGCCGCTTTTTGCGCGGCAGCAAGCGCCTGCTGCGCCGCCTGCGCCTCCGCCGCAGCCTGCGCGATCTGCTGTTCGGCCTGCGCGAGATTCTGCGCCGCCGCCTGCTGCGCCGCGGCGGCCTGCGCGGGCTGATTCGCCTGCGCGGCCTGCGCCGCTTTCTGCGCGTTCGCCGCCGCCTGCTGCAGCGCGGGCGCGGCCTGCGGGGCGGCGTTCGCGGCCTGTTGCGCGAGTTGCTGCGCCTTGTCGGCGAGCGCCGCCTGGCCGGTCTTGTCCGGGTTCTGCGCGGCGGCGGCTTCCTGCTTCGCGAGGTCGTGCGTGTCCTTTTGCAGTTGCGCCAAATCTTTCGCGAGGTCGCCGGATTTTCCCGCCGCCGCATCGGCCTTCGCGATCTCCTGCTGCACCTTCGCCGCCGCCGCCTGCATCGCGCCGAGCGCGTCCTTCGCGTTCTTCGCCGCAGCCTCCGCGTTCTTGTCGTTCATCGCCGCGCGGGCCTCCTGCATTTTTTCCTGCGCGGCTTTCACATTCGCCGCGGCGGCGGGCGCGTCCTTGTCGAGATTCTGCGCCACCTCATCGCTCTTGCCGGCGAGGTCGCCCTGGGTGTCCTCCAGCGCCGCGAGATCATCCTTCCGCCCGTCCTTCTGCTCGGCGAATTGCTTCTGCAAACTCTTCTCCGCGCGCAACTGCTCGCGCGTCATCTTCTTCTGCTTTCCGTCGAGCTGCTGGGCCTCCGCCTTCTTGTCCAGCCACTTGTCGAAATCCTTTTCCCCCACCGTCTTCTCCGCCTTCTGCGCGATCTCTTTCTGGTCGTCGATCAACTTCGCCAGCTCCCGCTCCGCCGCGTGCAGGGCCGCGGCGCGATCCTGCGGCGGCGCGATCTCGCGGGCCAGCCGGCGCATCGCATCGCGCGCCGTTTTCTCGTCCGTCACCGCCTTGAAAAGCTGCCCCTGTTTCAGCGCCTCCGCCGCGCCCTCCGCATTTGGCTGCACCTTTTGCAGCGCCGCCAGCCCCTTTTGCAAACGCGCCGCCGTCTCCGCGTTCGCCGGGTCTTTGGCCAGCCGCGCGATCTTCTCTGCCGCCATTTTCATCTCCGCGGCGAGCGCCGCCTGCTCGCCCTGCTGGCCTTGCAGATTCGCCTGCATCGCCGCCTCGAAATTCTCCGGCTTGCGCCCGCCCGACCACTGCCCGAGGGCGATGCCGTTTTGCAAATTCACCGCCTGCCGGTCGGCGAGCTGCGTGAGCTGCTGCGAAATCTCCAGCGCCTCCTGCTGGCGCAGATGATCGGCGAGCAGCTTCTTGATCTGCGTGATGAGCGCCTTCTGCGCCGTGTAAGCCTCGCTCACATCCTTCTTCGCCTGCCCCGCGTCCGCCGCCCCGCGCGCCTTTTCCAGTAAATCCACCACCTGTTTCATCTCCCCGCCGCCCAGCCGCGCGAGCGTCTCGCGCAGGGCCTGCACCGTCTTCGTCTCTTCGCCGGCGAGCCCGTTGCGCTCGTACTCGCCGAGCATCGCGTCGAGCTGCTCCACGAGCCGCTGCGCATCCCCCCGGAGCTGCTCCTGCTTCACCTCGCCCTCGCGGATGCGCTCGGCGGTCGGAGACACCGCCACGGCGGAAAGCACGGGCCCGAGGCTGCTGGCGAGGAGGAGATAAAGCGGCAGGCGTTTCATAGACGGGGCGGGTTGGAACGAAGGCGCGAGTGTTCCCTGCAATGCCCCTTCCGTCAATTCCCCGCCTGACCCTTTCCCACGCCGGACGAAAGCTCCCGGCAGGCGCGTTTCCCCGGCCCAACCACCGACCCACCTCCATGTCCACGGCTCTCACCGCGCCACACGCACGGCGAGCAGGCGCTCGACGTATTTGGCCAGCAGGTCACATTCGAGGTTCACGAAATCGCCCGCTTGTTTCGCGCGCAGGTTGGTCAGCGCGAGGGTGTGGGGGATGATCCAGACGGTGAAGCTGGCCGCGGCCACTTCCGCGACGGTGAGGCTGATGCCGTCGATGGCGATGGAGCCTTTGAACGCGACATAGCCCGCGAAGGCTGGTGGCAGCTCGATCTCCAGCCGGTGGTCGGCGTTCACTTTCTCGAAACTCAGCACGCGCGCCGTGGTGTCGATGTGCCCCTGGACGAAGTGCCCGCCGAGCCGCGTGTGGGCGGCGAGGGCGCGCTCGAGGTTCACGGGTGCGCCGGGCGCGAGCGCGCCGAGGTTGGTGCGGTCGAGGGTTTCGGCGAGGAGGTCGAAGGCGAGCACGTCGGCGTCGCGGGCGGTGACGGTGAGGCAGCAGCCATTCACGGCGATGCTGTCGCCGAGGCGCGCATCGGCGGCGACGAGCGGGGCGCGCAGCGTGAGGCGCGCGCCGGCGGCGGTGCGGGCGAGGGCGAGGAGCGCGCCCGTTTCTTCGACGAGTCCGGTGAACATGGCGGGCGAAAGTAGCGGGCGGGCGGGCGGCTTACCAGCAGCCGGCGCGGAGATTTTTGCAGGCGTCGCCGAGCCGCGCGATGACGTGCCGGGCGGAAAGCGATTCCTCAGATTCCGCGCCGCCAAAGACCGCCAGCTCCGCCGCGCGCCCGCACAGCCACGCGCCGAGCCGCGCGGCGTCGTGGAGCGCGAGCCCCTGCCCGGCGAGTGCAGCGCAGACGCCGGTGAGGACATCGCCCATGCCGCCGGTGGCCATGCCGGGCGAGCCGGTGGAGTTGTAGCTGAGCGGGCGTCCGCGTTCGGCGACGAGGGTGCGCGCGCCTTTGAGCAGCAGAGTCACGGGAAAGCGCGCGGTGAAATCCTCGGCGGTCGCGCGGCGCGGGCGCGTGGCGGAGGCGGGATCGAGGCGGGCCATTTCGCCGGGGTGCGGCGTGAGCAGCCGTGGCCCGGCGCAGCGCGCGAGCGTGTCGGGGCGGGTGGCGAGGAGGTTGAGCGCATCGGCATCGACGACCATCGGCTGCGGGGCGCGCTCGATGAGCGCGAGCACTTCGTCCGCGCGGCCCGTGCCGAGGCCGGGGCCGATGGCGAGGACATCGTGCCGCGCGGCGAGCACGGCGTCGAAAGACGCGACCGCTTTCACCATGACCTCCGGCGCGATGCGCGCGGCGATGAGCGGATAAATGTCAGGCCACACGTAGAGCGTCACCAGCCCCGCGCCCGCATGGACACAGGCTTCCGCGGCCAGCACCGCCGCGCCGGTCAGCCCCGCCGAGCCCGCGACGAGGCCCACGCGTCCGCACTGCCCCTTGTGCAAATCGAAAATCCGGCGCGGCAGCAGCGGCGCGAGCGTTGGCGCCGTCGCCACGGTTTCGCGCGCGCCTCTCTCGTCCATGCGCAGGCTCAATTCCGCGAGGGGCAGCACGGCCAGCCGCCCGACAAATGGCGTCGCGGCATCCGCGACCAGCCCGTGTTTGGCGCAGCCGATGGTGAGCGTGAAATCCGCGCGCACCGCGTCGGCGTCCGCCGCGCCGCTGTCGCCGTCGAGCCCGGTGGGCAGGTCGAGCGCAAAGACGTGCGCGTTTTCCTCCGCGCGCAGCCGGTTGATTGCGCGCGCCGCCACCCGCATCGGCTCGCGCAGTGCGCCGCCTGCGCCGAGGCCGAGCAGCCCGTCGAGCACGATGAGCGCCTGGCCTTTGCCCAGCCGCGCGATGGCCGAACGCTCGGGGTGCGCGTCGAGCAGCTCGGCGTGTTTTTGCGCCGTCAGCGCACTCCACTCCACGCGTTCGCAGGCGGGCCGCAGCTCGAGCTGCCAGCCGCGCGCGGCGAGATGCCGCGCGGCCACCAGCGCGTCGCCGCCGTTGTGGCCTTTGCCAAAGGCGACCACGCACTTTCCCGGCACGGGAAAAAACTGCCGCACCGCCGCGGCGATCTCGAGCCCGGCCTCGTCCATGAGCGCCGCCGCGGCGATGCCGCTGGCGAAGGCGCGCTGTTCGAGGGCTTGCATCTCGGAGCAGGTGAGAATCATCGCCCGCGTTCATCGCGCGCTTTGCCGCCAAAGGCGAGCCTGCGAATGGGCGCTTGACGGCGCGGCGGCGTTTGGCTAGCCACGCGGATGGCAGGCGTGGCTTGAAAAATACCCAGGCACCGCGGCTGCCACCCAAACCAACCCAGACCAACAAGCACAGCACTATGAAAAAACTCCTCACCATCCTCACCCTCACCGCACTGGCCGCCCTCCCGGCGACCACTTTCGCGGCGGCGAAAAAAGACCCCGCCGCGCCGGCGGCCACACCCGCGCCCGCGCCCAAACCGGCGGCGAAACCCGCCGAGCCCAAGGCCGCGAAACCGATGGCGATGTATTCGGAAGTCAGCGCCATCGATGTCGCCGGCAAATCTTTCACCCACAACAACAAGGACGGCAAAGTGGTGAAATTCGTCATCACCGACAAGACCGACATCAAGAACGGCGACGCCGCGGCGACGCTGGCCGACATCAAGGTGGGCGACTACGTGAGCGGTTCGCGGCTCAAGAAGAGCGAGACCGAATACGAGGTCATCAAGATCACCAAATTCGGCGCGAAGACCGAGAAGAAAGCCGCCCCGGCGGCCGGCGCAGCGGCGGCGAAAGCCACCCCGGCCCCGAAGAAATAAACCGCGCGCCGGCACCCCGCGTGCCGCTTTGCAAAAGACCGGCGCCCGCTCGCGC
>JANXWQ010000107.1 GCA_025351065.1 Chthoniobacter sp.
CGAAAAACCCCGACGACAGTCGGGGTCAAAAACCTGACGCTACCTGCACCGCCACGCCAGGAGGGCACGGCGATGCGCGTCAGGCGCTAAGCGAGCTGAGGCGGATAGTCGATGTCGCGAGGCACCGCATCCGAGGGAAACTCATCCGGGTGCGCCACGAAATCCGCCGGGACGAATACTGCGTGAACCAACCGATCCGGCTGCGGTGTAAGCGGAGTAGTTGCTTGATGGCAAATGCACTGGCATCCATCGCTGTTGCCCGGCGTCTGATTCTGTGGAGCGGCTTTTCCATGCTCCACCTGCGCTTGTTCCTGCCGCGAGCAGCAATCGTCAAAAAGATCAACACCGTATCCCGTCAGAACGAACAGGGAGACGATGGCGATGAACAGTTTTGAACGAAGGAAATTCAAGCGAGCGGTTAGGTATATTGCCGCAACCGTTGTGTCAAGGACGCCGCCTCATTGCTGCGCCCAGCCGCATAAGCCTCGAAGACGCAACGTATCTCATCACGCACACGCCGGAAGACGGAAAGGTTCTCACTTTCTGAGCCGGTGGCGTGCGCCGGATCGTCGAAGCCCCAATGGTAGCGATTCACCTGGCCGGGAAACATCGGGCAAGCTTGATCGGCGTTGCCGCAGACGGTGATGACAGTCTCGACCGGGCGCTTGAGGAACTCGTTCATGTGCTTCGACGTGTGCTGAGAGATGTCGATGCCGATTTCCTGCATTGCGCGGATCGCGAACGGATGCACGTAGCCCGCGGGCTTTGAACCGGCGCTGGCGACTTCGATCAAATCGCCCGCAGCGGCGCGAAGGATGCCTTCGGCGAGATGGCTGCGGCAGGAGTTGCCGGTGCAGAGAATGAGGACGAGCGGCCTGTTCATTGTGCGTGGGTGTTCGCAGCAAGAGCGCAACAACCCGGCTCCCGGATGCCGCAGCAAGCAGGGATGGCGAGGAGCGCGCCGAGCACTGGCCCGGCGAGATAAATCCACAGATGCTCCAGATGGCCGCTCACGATGGCAGGCGCGATGGACCGCGCGGGATTCATCGAAGCTCCGCAAATCGGCCCGGCAAACATCGCCTCCAGCGTGATGACCGCGCCGATGGCGATGCCCGCCGTGATGCCCTTCTCCTTCGCGCCAGTCGAGACACTGAGGATGACGAGCATGAGCAAAAACGTAAGCACCGTTTCCAAAATAAAACTCTGGCTGGCCGCCCCCGCTGGCAACGTCGAACCGAGTGTCGCATTCGCCGGGAAAAGCCCGCGCAGCAAGGCGCTCGCGGCAAACGCGCCGACAAGTTGCGCCGCGATGTAGCCGGGCACCGCGTGCCACGAGAACCGTCCCGCTGCCGCAAACGCCGTCGTGACGGCCGGGTTCAAATGCGCGCCGCTCACATCGCCGAGCGCGTAAATCATCGCCAGCACGATCAATCCGAAAGTCAGTGCGACACCCGCGTGCGTGATCGCGCCATTGCTCGCGTGGTCGATGACGATTGCGCCCGTGCCCGCAAAAACGAGGGCAAAAGTGCCAAGTGATTCCGCAAACAACCTCTTCATCGCTTCGCTTTGGGTTTGTCGCCGCAGTCGCAGACCTCATCGAGCCAGCACGTTTTTTTGCGCATCGCGCGGAGACGGCGCAGGTCGTCCTTAAAAATGGAATGGCTCTGCACGCAATCCTGCAAGCAGCGCAAATTGGCCTCCAACTCGGCTGAACGGCGCTTCGGCAGCGAATAGATCATCCAGTTCTGATGCCGTTCGACTTCCGCCAAGCCCTTCTCCCGCAGGTAACCAAGATGTTTGGAAACCTTCACCTGCGATTCGCCGAGCAGCTCCTGAAGATGGCAGACGCAGAGCGGCCCGCGCGTCAGCGCATTCAGGATGCGCAGCCGCGTTTCATCGCAGAAGCACTGGTAGATTTGAATGAGTTCCGAAGTCCGGAGCACGGGACAGCTATATCCCTGTTCCGGTATATGCTGTCAACGGGATGTTGTAATCCTCCATCGCACCAGTGCTTCGCGAAGAATCTTGCGCGCCCGGTAGAGCCGGGTCTCCACAGCCTTTGGTGAACATCCCAAAGCGCCCGCGATCTCGTCGTAACCAAGTTCCTGATACTCGAAAAGCAGAACGGTGGAGCGCAGGTCATGGGGAAGTTTCTGAATCGCTTCGCGCACTGCGCTGGCGAGGTCTTCGCGTTCGGCGCTGTCGGATGGAGCGTCGCCGGGCGCTGGAAGGCTTTCGCCGGGCGTGGGCTTGTCCTCGTCAGCGGAGTGGTCGAGCGGGACCGTGGGGTGGCGCTCGCGCCAGCGGGCGAGGTTGCGGCAGAGGTTCGTGGCGATGGTGAAAAGCCACGTCGAGAACTTCGCGGCGGGCTGATAGCGGGCGCGACTTTCGTAGATGCGTGCGAAGGTTTCTTGCGCGAGGTCGAG
>JANXWQ010000176.1 GCA_025351065.1 Chthoniobacter sp.
CCCGGAGCCGCCACGCGCGGCTCCGGGTTTGTTTTTTTGCGCACCGCTTGAAGAAATGCGGGGTTCTCGCAACGCTCCATTTTCCACCCATGAAAATTCCTTTCCTTCGCTCCCTAGCCGTTCTCTTTTTCCTCGCCGCCATTGGTCATTGTTACTCGCAGGACAAACCCTTCGTCCCGCCCGCGACTGCGCGCCAGACGTTCGATTTCAACATCGGCTGGAAATTCCTGCGCAGCGATGCGCCGGGCGCGGAGGCGGTGAAGCTCGACGACGCGAAGTGGGAGACGGTGAGCACGCCGCATACGTGGAACGACGCGGACACGTATCGCAAATTCATCAGCCACGGCAGCGGCGACCGCAGCGGGCAGTATCTCGGCGTGGGCTGGTACCGGAAGCACTTCAAGCTCCCGGCGGGGGCGAAAGGCGGGAAGGTTTTTCTCGAGTCCGAGGGGATGCGGCAGGCGGGGCGCTTTTTTCTCAACGGCCAGCCCGTGGGCAAATGCGAAAACGGCATCACCGCCGCGGGTTTCGACCTCACGCCTTTCGCCAAATATGGCGACGAGGAAAACGTGCTCGCGGTGAAGGTGGACAACTCAAAAGACTATCACGAGGAAGCCACCGGCACCGGCTACCAATGGCCGGGCGGCGCTTTCAATCCGAACTACGGCGGGCTGAACCACCGCGTGTGGCTGCACCTACGGGCAAGGTGTACCAGACGCTGCCGCTCTACGAAAATCTCCAGACCACCGGCGTGTATGTCTATGCGGAGGATTTCAAGGTGGCCGCGAAAACCGCGAAGGTGACAGTCGAGGCGCAGGCGCGCAATGAAGACGCGGACAACCAAGTGGTGACGCTCAACGTCGTGGTGGTCGATGCCGCCGGGCAGGTGCGCGCGAAATTTTCCAGCGAGTCGTCCGACATGGTGCATGGCCAGAAAGACACGCTCACCGCCAGCGGCGCGCTGAGCGGCGCGCGGTTTTGGAGCGTGGATGATCCGTATCTTTACGACGTGTATTCCATCCTCACGGTCGAGGGGAAAGCGGTGGACGTGTGCAAGGTGCGGACCGGTTTTCGCAAGGCGGAATACAAGGGCGGCGCGGGCAAAGGCGGCGTGTGGCTGAACGACCGGTTCGTCTATTTGATGGGCTTCGCGCAGCGCTCGGTGAACGACTGGGCGGGGCTCGGCCAGGCGTATCCCGCGTGGATGCACGACCTCACGGCGTCGCTCATTAGCGGCAGCCACGGGAATTACATCCGCTGGATGCACACCTCGCCGCAGCGCGTGGACGTGGAGGCGTTCGACCGCGCGGGCATCGTGGAAGTGTGCCCCGCGGGCGACAAGGAGGGCGACGCCGAGGGGCGGCAGTGGGAGCAGCGGATGGAAGTCATGCGCGACTCGATGATCTATTTCCGCAACCAGCCCAGCATCCTGTTTTGGGAAGCGGGCAACAACGGCGTGACCGCCGCGCACCTTCAGCAGATGGTGGATTTGCGCAAGGAATGGGATCCGCACGGCGGACGCGCCATGGGCTGCCGCACGCTCAACGACCCCGCGGCCACACCCATCGCGGAATACTTCTGCGTCATGGTCGGCCAGGACGCGCGCACCGACAAACTCGACAGCCCCACCGCGGCCTTCCGCGCCTACAGCGCCGAGCGCCGCGACCGCGCGCCGTTCATCGAAACCGAGGACTTTCGCGACGAGGGCGCGCGCCGTTTTTGGGATGATTTTCGCCCCCGCACATGGGTTTCAAAAAGGGGCCGGACGATACCTACAACTGGAACTCCGAGACCTTCGCCCTCGCCGCCGCCGCGCGTTACCACGACTACGACATCAACCGCATCTCGAACCCCGACCCCGCACATTCCAAATGGGCGGGCTACGCCTCGATCTATTTTTCCGACTCAAACGCCGACGGTCGCCAGCAGTCCAGCGAAGTCTGCCGCGTGAGCGGCAAGGTGGATTCCGTGCGGCTGCCGAAGGAGATTTATTTCGTCCATTGCGTCATGCAGAGCGACGCGCCCGACCTGCACATCGTCGGCCAGTGGACCTATCCCGCCGCGACGAAAAAGACCGTCTATGTCGCGGCCAGCCATTGCGACACGGTCGAG
>JANXWQ010000223.1 GCA_025351065.1 Chthoniobacter sp.
CATGTTGCCTTCCTGGATGAGGTCGAGGAACGACAGCCCGCGGTTCGTGTACTTTTTCGCGATGGAAATGACGAGCCGCAGGTTGGCCTCGACCATCTCGGTCTTGGCTTTGAGCGCCTTTTTCAGCCAGACCTTCAGCTCCGAATACTCCGCGGCAAATTCCTCCTGGCTCATCCACATCCGCATCTGCTGTTCTTTGAGCTTGGCGGCGTAGTCTATCGTGGTCGCGGGATTCGGGCGCAGGCCTTTCACCGCTTTGTCTTTCTTCGGCCGGTGGAGTTCGCCGGTCCACTGCGTCGTCAGCCGGTGCGCCTCGTCGGCGAGATGCACGAATTCCTCGGTGACTTTCTGTTTGAAGAAAAACTTCGGGTAAATCCGCTGAATGGCTTCGTGCGCCTTTTTGAAGTCGAGGTAGGACTTCGTCTCGTGGTTTTTGCCGCCGTGCGCCACGTAGTTCCGGTAGGTGTTGGCGCAGCTCGCCATCGCCTGGTCGAGCTGGTGGCAGAGCTTCGGCAGGTGCTTCATGTAGCGCTCGCGGCTCTCGATTTTCTTGTCGAGGATCACGCGGTCGAAACGCTCCCGCCCTTCCTGCAATTTCGCCGCCAGATCGAGGTAGGCGCGCGCGCTGAAGCCGAAGTGGTTGATGTATTTCTGGACGTTGATTTCCGCGTCTTCGATGCGTTTGGAAATCTCCACCTCCTGCTCGCGCGTGAGCAGCGGCACCTGGCCCATCTGTTTCAAATACATCCGCACCGGGTCGTCGAGAATGTCGAGCTTGGCCTCGGGCTTTTCCTCCTCCTCTTCCACGTCCTCGGTCTTCTTCCCGTCCTTGAAGCGATCCACATCCGACGCCTCGATGATCTCAATCTCCATGCTGCGCAGCCGCCCCATGATCGTCTCCATTTCGTCGGGATCGTTCACGTTGTCGGGCAGCGCCTCGTTGAGGTCGTCGAAAGTGAGATAGCCCTGCTCCTTGGCGAGCTTGATGAGTTCGCGCAGCTTTTCCTGCACATCCGGCTGGTCGATCACGCTGATCGCCGTGGCCGCAGGCGAAATCGCCTTCTCCTTTTTGCCAGACTTGCTCGGCTTCGCCGCCTTTTCAGGTTTCGATGTTTTCTCAGCCTTCGGCTTTTTATCCGCGTGCGAAGTGCTCAGGGACTTTGCCGGCACCTTGCCATTCTTGGACTGCGCCGTCGTTTCCCTCTTCACCGCCGCCTTCTTGAGCGGCTTGGCCTTGCGCACCTTCGCCAGCTTCGGAGCCTTGGCTTTCTTCGCGGGTTTCGGTTTCTTCGCCTTTTCCTTTTTCTTGACGGCCGATTTCGCGGGCTTGGCGGCTTTCTTTTTCAGGCTCGGCCTGGACTCTTTCGCGCCGGCTTTCGAGGATTTGGAGGAGGCTTTCTTGATTTTTTTTGACATACCCGGACAGGTGGAAAAGACGGCTAAAGACCATTGTCCCCGCCGCTGGGAACGCACTGGCATTCAAAGGGGCGGGGACAAAGGCCGCGCAACATCATTTAGTCGTTTTTGCAGGTCAAGGGTTTCTTTCTGGAGTTTCAATACCTCTGAAATATCAAGCCCCGGCGTCCGCATCCGCGCCTGAATCGCCTCCATTCGCCGGGTGATTTGCCGCCGCTCCAGGTCGCGCCAGCAGTCGTGCGCCATGGCCACGGGATGCGCCGGGGGCGGCACGCCGAGCAGGCCGGAGACGGCGGCCTCTTCCGCGGCGTCGAGTGTGGTGAGAAAGGTGTGGGCCGAGGCCGGATTGCCGGGCTGGAGGTCGGCGGCGAGGATTTTCACGAGCAGGGCCGCGTCCGGGTCATCGCCAAAGACGCGCTGCCACGGCTCGGCTAGAATCCACGTCCGCGCTGCCGCGTCGTGCAGCGCTGCGAGGGCGAGCAGGCGGGCGGTGGGTTCCAATGTGACAACCCGCGCGCTATCGGTCGACTCTGGCGCGGCGGCGTCCTCGATTGGCTTGGCCGTGCGCAGTTTGAGCAGCTTTGCGAATTCCTGCACCGAGATTTCCAGCCGCATGCTGACCTTGTTCATCACCGTCTCCCGCAGCATCGCGTGGCTGAGCAGGCCGATGGATTCCGCCATCTTGCGCGCTGCCTGCATCTTCCCGCGCGGCGTCGCAAAGTCCGGCTGGCGCGCGAGTCGGTCGAGTTGGAAGTCGAAAAAGTCCTTCGCCGCGTCGATGCGCGCCGTGAACGCCGCCGCGCCCTTGCCTCGGATCATCGAGTCCGGGTCTTCCCCTGGTGGCATCTCGGCCACGCGCACCTGCAGATTCTCCGCGAGCAGCGAGGCCAGCGAGCGCTCCGCTGCCTTTTCGCCCGCCGCATCCGCGTCAAAGCACAGCACCACCTCGCCGTCGGGCAGAAAGCGTTTCAAAATCCGCGCCTGCTTTTCCGTGAACGCCGTCCCCTGCGGCGCGATCACATTCTGCACCCCGCTTTCAAACGCCGTGATCAAATCAAGCTGCCCCTCGCAGACAATCGCCGAGCGTTTGTCGATCACCGCGCGCTTCGATTTGTGCAGCCCGAACAGCACCGCGCCCTTCGTGAAAAGCATCGTCTCCGGCGAGTTCACGTACTTCGCCGCCTTCGCATCCGCCTCCAGCACGCGTCCGCTGAAGGCGATGACCTCGCCGTTGTCATTGCAGATCGGAAACATCACGCGCCCCCGGAAACGGTCGTAAAACTCCCCGCGCGGATTCTCCTCGTCGCGCAGTTTCGCAAGCCCGCTGGCGATCAACTCCTCGTCGGAAAAGCCGGCCCCGTGCCCAAAGTCCCGCATCGCGTCCCACGCGTCCGGTGCATAGCCCAGCTTCCACGATTTCGCCACCTCCCCGCCGATGCCGCGTCCTTTCAAATAATCCCGCGCGATCTGCGCCGACGGCTTTTTCAAAAGCTGCGCGTGAAAAAACTCCGCCGCCTCCGCGTGCAGCGCCAGCAGCCGCCGCCGCATGGAAAACCGCGCCGTGTCCTCCGCGCTCATCTCCGACTCCACGAGCTTGATCCCCGCGCGCTCCGCCAGCTTTTTCGCCGCCGCCACGAAATCCAGATTCTCGTAGCTCATCACAAACCGGATCACGCTCCCGCCTGCGCCGCAGCCGAAGCACTTGAAAATCTGCCGCTGCGGATTCACCGAAAACGACGGCGTCCGCTCCTGATGAAACGGGCACAGCGCCTTGTACACCGGCCCCGACCGCTTCAGCGGAAAGTAGCCCGCGATCACCTCCACGATGTCATTCGCGGCAATGATCTGGTCGATGGTTTCTGGAGGAATGAGAGCCACGGCGACGAAGCTAACGCATCACGCAAGCTGAGGAAGCGGCATCGGGTTATTCACCCGGCATCGCCCAAAACTGCCGCCCGGCTTCCGCCCAGTCGCGATCCTGCACCGCGCGGTGCGCCTCGACGCCCATAGCCTGCCGCAGCGCCGGATCGCGCGCGATTTTTCCGACATGGTGCGCAAAGTCCGCGACATCCAGCGCCCGCGTGATAAAGCCGGTGGTGCCGTGGACGATCAGATCCTTCGGCCCGCCTTGATCCGACACCACGCACGGCACGCCGCTCGCGAGCGCTTCGAGAATCACGTTGCCGAAAGTGTCTGTGGTGCTCGGAAAAAGGAACACGTCGGCGCTGGCGAAAGCCTGCGCCAGTTCGAGACCGGCGAGGTAGCCGGTGAAAGCGGCGTCGGGTAGCAGGGTGCGCAGTTCTTTCAAAAATGGGCCGTCGCCGACGAACGCGAGGGCGACCGAGGAATCCCGGATTTTGCGCCACGCGCTGACGATGATGTCCAAGTCCTTCTCCTTCGATACCCGCCCAACGTAGAGCAGCACGGTCGCGCCGGGCGCGATGCCATATTTTTTCCAAAACTCCGGGTCGCGCCGCGAGGGGTGAAAGAGCGTGGTGTCGAGCCCGCGGGGGAGGATTTTGATGCGCGCGGCGGGGATTCCGCGGTCGGCCCAGGCGCGGCGGTAGCCTTCGCTGTTCACGTAGAGCAGATCGAGCTGGTCGTAGAACCACTTCATGTAATTCCACGTCAGCGTTTCGAGGAAATTGTCGTCGGTGAGGATGCGGACGTACTGCGGGAAATCCGTGTGGTAGATGCCGCTCGTGCGCAGCCCGAGCGTCTTTGCCGCGAGCAGCGCGGTGATGCCGATGGGGCCGGGCGTGGAGATGATCAGCTCGGTGAAACCTTCGCGCTGGATGAAGTCGATCATCTGCAAAATGGGCGGGAAGCTGAGCTTCTGCAGCTCGTACTCCGGCAGCTCGAACTCGCCGACCGGCGCGAAGTTTTTGATCGGGATGCCGGTGATCGTGATCGTCGAGCGCGACGTGACCACCGTGAGATCGCCGCCCTCGGCGATGGTCGCGGCGGTGAGTTTGCGGATGGTGTTGGCCACGCCGTTCACGTCCTCCAGCGTGTCGGTGAACCACGCGCGCTTGCGGTTTTGCAGCACCGCCGGGAGCTGGCCGGTGAAAGCGCGCGCGAGGTCCGCCAGCCACGGGCGATCCGGCGCCTGGCTGCGAAACGCGTAGAAATACGGCGCGAGCGGCGCGAGCACCGGCACCAGCACGCTGACTTCGCGGATCGCCTCGATGATGTTCCCGTCCGTGAGCTGCCGGATGAAGATCGTGAAAAAGCGGAACGCGAGCTGGTTGATGAAAAAGTTGGCGATCACGAACGCGCGCCGCTCCGGCTCCACGATGCCCTCGGTCTCCCGCGCCAGCAGCTTCTTCACCGCCCCGCCGCTCAGCGTGCCCGCGAACTGTTTCCACAGCGACGCGTTCGCCGGTTTCGCCAGCTCGAAAATCTTCCCGCTCGCGATGCCCTCCGCGATGAACCCCAGCTTGTCCGCCAACGAAAACTCCGTCGGGTCCTGCCCCTCCATGAACCGCGAGAACGCCTTCCCGACAAAGCTCGAGCTTTTCGCGCCCGCAAATTTTCCGCCGATGAACTGCCGCAGATTGTTGTAAAGGCTGTGCGACAGCGCCAGCGGCGTGCCGCCCGCGCCGCGCAGCGCGCACCGGCCTTCGCGGATCGCGGCGAGAAAATCCGCGACCGTTTTTCCGCCCTCCGTTTCCGTGAAAGCCGACGCGGGAAACATGCCGCCGTGGTCATCAGAGCCGGCGGTGAAAATCTTCCGCCACGGGTCCGCGTGCGTCGGCGCGAGGCCATGCCGGTTCGCCAGCTCGTCGATCTTCTCCCGCGTCAGCCCGCTCAGTACTTCCCGCGCAACCGCGCTCAGCAGCGCATCGCGATGCCCGTTCAGCCCCTCGAAATGCTTGAACAACAGCACCAGCTTTTCGAGATGCGCCAAGCTGAGCCGGTCGTCCACGCGGTAGAGCGGATGCGCCACGGCGTGCGTGAGCTGCTCGGCGGCGAGATATTTTTGCAGGTCGAAAATGCTCTCCCGCGCCGTCTGCAAATCCCGGTGCTGCGCCTCAGTGATGCCCCACACCAGCACCTGCACCTCGCACCGGTCATCGGGAAAACGCGTGCTCACCTGCTCGCTCAGAAACACCCCCGGCCGCGCCGCGATTTCGAGGCAGCCGTCGATGCGGTTATGATCCGTGATCGTCACCAAATCCATCCCGCGCGCGCGCAGCTTTTCATAAAGGGCGAGCGGCTCGGAGTAGCTGTCGGGCAGGCCCACGCGGCGGAAGAGCCACTCGGGCGCGCGCTCGCTGTGGAGGGAGTGAAGGTGAAGGTCGGCTTTCAAATGGCGCGCTGTCTCGTTAGCCATTCGTGATAGGTCAGCGGCTCGCGG
>JANXWQ010000628.1 GCA_025351065.1 Chthoniobacter sp.
CCTCGCGAACCGCTACGAGGACTACGGCTGGCCGGCGACGGTCGTTTTCAAATGGGACGGCACCGAGCTGGCGAAGCGCCAGGGCTACCTCCCGCCGAAGCCGATGGCGTCGAAGCTCCAGGCGTTCATCGACGACCCGACGCCGGGGCCGTCGGTCGTGCCCGAGCCCGCGCCGGCGGCGGCTGCGGCGGCGCTGAGCGCGGAGCAGCTTGCCGGGATGCGGAAAATTTTCACCGAGGCCTACGACTCCGCGCGCGGCGGCTGGGGCGACGTGCATCACTATCTAAACTGGAACGCGCTCGAGCTGTGCCTCACCGAAGGCGCGGCTGGCGACGCCGCGATGACGCAGCGCGCGCGGCAGACGCTGACCTCGGGGCTGAAGCTCATCGATTCGGTCTGGGGCGGCGTGTACCAGTACTCCACGGACGGCGACTGGGAGCATCCGCACTTTGAAAAAATCATGCCTTTCCAGGCGGAAAACCTGCGCGTCTTCGCGCTCGCCGCCACGCTCTGGAACGAGCCGCGCTGGCTCGAACCCGCGCAGGACATCCACCGCTACCTGCGCGATTTTCTCACCGCGCCGGACGGCGCTTTTTACACCAGCCAGGATGCCGATGTGGTGCCGGGCGAGCACGGCGGCGACTACTTCGCGCTCGCCGACGCGGCGCGGCGCGCGCGCGGGATGCCGCGCATCGACCGGCACATTTATGCGCGGGAAAACGGCCTCGCCATCACTGGCCTCTGCGCGCTCTACGCGGCCAGCGGCGACGCCACGGCGCTTGCCGAAGCGCGCCGCGCGACCGCCTGGATCATGGCGCAGCGCGCGCTGCCGGGCGGCGGTTTTCGCCACGATGAAACGGACGCCGCCGGCCCGTACCTCGCCGACACGCTGGCCATGGCCCGCGCCTTTCTCGCGCTCTACAGCGTCACCGCCGAGCGCCCGTGGCTGGCCCGCGCGCAGGCGGCGGCGGTTTTTATCGACGAGAAATTCCGCGCGGACATCGGCTTCCGCACCGCCGCCAGCGCAGCGGGCGCGCCGCTGGCGCCGAGGGCGCAGGTGGACGAAAATATCTGGCTCGTGCGCTGCGCCGCGCAGTTGCATCAGCACACCGGCGACGAGCGTTTTCACGCGCTGGCCGGGCACGCGCTGCGCTACCTCGCCGCGCCCACCGTGGTCGCGAGTCAGGGCTTCGGCACGAGCGGCATCCTGCTCGCCCGGCAGGCGTTTGCGACCGAGCCAGCGCACGTCACCGTCGTCGGCGCGAAGGATGATCCGGCGGCGCGCGCGCTCTTCGCCGCCGCCCTGCGCGGGCTGCCGCCGGCCGCGCGCCTGGAATGGCTCGACGCGCGCGAAGGCCCGCTGCCGCGCGCCGACGTGGCCTTTCCCCCGCTCACGCAACCCGCCGCCTTTCTCTGCGCAAATGGCCGTTGCTCGCCGCCGGTGCGGACGCCGGAGCAGCTCGCGCAAAAGCTCGCGGCGGCCCTGGCCGCGCCCGCGCGGTGAGCGCGCCGCGCGTCACTCCCCGCTTGCGCGCAAACGCCCGCGCTTTCACGCTGCGCGCATGCTTTCCAAACGCTCGCTCGGCTCTCTCGAAGTCTCCTGCCTCGGCCTCGGCTGCATGGGCATGTCGGAGTTTTACGGCACGCGCGACGACGCGGAATCCATCGCCACCATCCACCGCGCGCTCGATGCCGGGCTCGGCTTTCTCGACACCTCCAACGCCTACGGCCCGCATACGAATGAAGTCCTCGTGGGCGAGGCCATCCGCGAGCGGCGCGGGGAGGTGGTGCTGGCGACAAAGTTCGGCTTTCTGCGCGATCCAGGCGATCCGCTGCGCAAAGGTTTTTCGGGCAAGCCGGACTTTGTGCGCGCGGCGTGCGAGGGCAGTCTGCGCCGGCTCGGCGTGGAAAAAATAGACCTCTACTATCAGCACCGCGTGGACACCGAGACGCCCATCGAGGAAACCGTCGGCGCAATGGCCGAGCTGGTGCGCGCGGGGAAGGTGCTCCACCTCGGCCTTTCCGAAGCCGCGCCGGAGACCATCCGCCGTGCGCACGCCGTGCATCCGATCACCGCGGTGCAGACTGAGTATTCGCTGTGGACGCGCGACGTGGAGGACAACGGCGTGCTCGCGACCTGCCGCGAACTCGGCATCGGTTTCGTCCCCTACTCGCCGCTCGGCCGCGGCATGCTCACGGGCCAAATCCGCCGCTTCGAGGATCTCGCGCCCGACGACTACCGGCGCAACAACCCGCGTTTCCAAGGCGAAAACTTTGCGCGCAACCTCGACCTCGTCACCCGCGTGGAGGAGCTGGCGCGGGAGAAAGGCTGCACGCCCGCGCAGCTCGCGCTGGCGTGGGTGCTCGCGCAGGGCGCGGATCTCGTGCCAATCCCCGGCACGAAGCGGCGCAAGTATCTCGACGAAAATCTCGGTGCGACGGCGGTGTCGCTCAGCGCCGGCAACCTCCAGCGCATCGACGCCGCTTTCCCCAAAGACGCCGCCGCCGGCACCCGCTACGCCGCGAGCGGGATGACCGTGGTGCATCGCTAAAGGTCGCGCGGGGTCACTCCATGACGCGCTGAAAAAACCAAAACGCGCCCGCCATCGTCACGCCGAGCGCACCGGCGGCGATGACGCGTTCGGACGCGCGGACACTGCGCTGCCGGAGCAGCGCGAGCACCGGGGCGACGGTGAGGACGATGCAGGCCTGGCCGATTTCGACGCCGCCATTGAAGGCGGCCAGCGACCAGCCGAGGGCGTGGCGCGGGAGCACCATTTCCTGGAGCACATTGGCAAAGCCGAAGCCGTGGACGAGGCCGAAGCAGAACGCGAACAGCAGCCGCGGATCGCGGCGATCTTTTCCAAAAAAAGCGTGCAGGCCGACGAAGACGATGCTGAGCGCAATGCCCGGCTCGATGACCGCGGCGGGTGGCCGCAGCAGCCCGAAAGTCGCAAGCCCGAGTGTGATGCTGTGCGCGACGGTGAAGGCCGTGATGATTTTCAAAAGCTGCCCCACCCTCCCGCCGAGCAGCAAGAGCCCGATGACAAAAAGGATGTGATCCGGCCCGATGAAAATGTGATGCACACCGGAAAAAACAAACTGCCGGACGACGCCCGCGATGCTCTGACGCGCGCCCGCGCGGAACTCCAGTGGCGCGGCTTCGCCGGAAAAAATCTCCTGCCGCTGGAGGCTCCCGTTTTCGTAAATGTTCACGAAAGTCCGGTGCCGCGGATCGTAGGGAAAAAGCCGCGCCTGCACCTGAATGACGGCGGGCACGGCGGACCAGGCGTAGTGCAGTTCGAGATGCACGTCGCGCTTGCCCGGCGCGGGAACGATGCCGCGCAGCTCGGCGGTGAGCGGCGTGCCATCGGCGGCGAGGTGCAGGCGCGATTGGAGGATGGCGGCGAGGGCGGCGCGCTGCGCGTTGAGGACGGCGGGGTCGAGCAGCATGGCGGGCTCGACCGCCGGCAGGTCGTGCGCGAGGTCGCTGGCCGAGGCCGCGAGGCTGGCGGTGAGGCCGCCCGCGCGGACGTGGAGATCGAGAAAGCTCGTCGGCTCATCGTGCGCCGCCGCGCTGGCGGCCAGCGCCAGCAGCAGCGCAGCGATGCGGCGCAGCGCACTCACGGAGCCGGCGCGGTTTTTTCCGGCACGGCGCTCACCGCAGCCCGCGTACTGCCGAGCTGATCGAGCGTCTGCACCGCGACCGGCGCGAGCAGCACGCTGAATTGCGAGTTGTAGCTGAGCGCCTGCTGCAGGTGCTGCTGGGCCGAGACGCGGTCGCCCGCGGCGGCGGCAATCATCCCGGCGTGAAAGTGCATTTCCGCGTCCGGCGTGCTGCGGCTGAGCGCGCGCTTGATGGCCTCGATGGCGCTCGGCTGATCGCCATTTTTGAAATAGACCCACGCCAGCGTGTCCGCCTCGCGCACATTGCGCGTGAGCTTGTGCTGCTCCGCCATCCGCAGCGCTTCGGTGAGCTTGCGATCGTGGTCGGCGTAAAATTTTGCCATCTGCATGTGGTCATGCACTGCGCCAGCCACATGGGCTGCATGCAGCGCCTCCACCTGCGCGTAGTATTTTTCCGCTCCGGCGGCGTCTCCCTCCTGCGCGCTCAGGTCGCCGAGCGCGGTGAGCGCGGCATGATTCGGGCCGGCTGCGAGCACAGTTTCGTAATGTTTTCGCGCCGCGGCAAAGTCCTGGCGTGCCGCGGCAATCTGCCCGGCGGCGAGCAGCACATGGGTATTGCGCGAAGACGCCGCCAGCGCCGGTTCGAGCACCTGCGCCGCGGGCACCAGCGCGCCATCGTGGAATTGCATCATCGCCAGCTCAGCCCGGCACCACGCGGTATTTTCGGCAAAAGGCGCGCCGGCCTTGAGCGCGCGTTCCATCAGCCACATGGCTTTGCTCTTGTTACCCGTTAGCCAAAGCAGATGTGCGCCGCGGCTCCATGAAGAAAGATCGGGTCGCGCGTCCATCATGCTTTGGTAATGCTCAAAGGCTTTGTCGTAGTCGCCGAGTTCCACTTCAGCATCGCCGAGAATGCCCAGCGCGGCGGCATTCGCGGCATTCAACGCCAAGGCTTGCCCAGCCCACTTGGTGCATAGGTCAAAGGCGTGGCGTCCGCCCGTGACCCATGCCATCCCCGTCATCGCGGCGGTGCTTTGCGGGTTAAGTTCGAGCGCGTGGAGATAAGCCATCTCCGCCGCCTCGTAATACTGCGCATCGGCCGAATCGCGCTGCAGCTGCGCGAGGAAATCCCCGACCGTAACCCAGGCCACATCATTGGCCGGCTTCTTGCGCACTTCCGCGAGACTCGCGGCGAAAGCCTTGCCGCTCGCCGTGTCCAGTTTTGGCGCCGGCAGCGCGGCCAGGATTTGCTCCACCGTGCGGCGCACCGGCTGCACCTCCGCAGCCGCCACCGGCGCGACCTTGATGGGCGGCGCTTTCAAAAGCAGCGCCCCCACCAACGCCGCGCCAATGCACAGGAAAGGCACAGCGATCCGCCAAGCCGGATGTTTCTGGGTAGTTGGACTCATAAGGGGGTGGATGTAAAAGCGCCGTCGAATCGTCATGAACGACGCGCCGGCGCAGTCACAGCAGAGGGTTGATTAGAAGCCTACGTTCGGGCCGGAGTCCTTGCTATTGCGCGGGCCGGCGTGCGGAGTCGCCGCGTACGGAAAGGTGCGGTTGTAGATCTGGTCGTTCGCCGCGGCGTTATCGCCCACGACGGTGATCGTAGAGAAGCTAGGCCCGCTCGCGACCACCGTTAGCGCAATGTCAACCACGTCATCGCCAAAGCGCCGACCATTGGGCCAGCCCGCCGGAATCTGCGCGCCCGCGCCGTTGGCGATGGTATCGCCCCCGATAAAGCTCAGCCGGTTAAACCCAGCCTCACCCGCCACCTTGGTTGCCCCCGTCGTCGTATTCACGCGAATAACATCAGGGATATAGACAGCCTGGAGATCGACCCGGTTCGTGGTTTGGAAGTTTGTACCAAAGACCGCATTGATCAGCACGGCGATTTCGGGATTCAGCGCATAGGTCGCAAACCGGGCGGCGTCCGCGGTCGGCAGCGAGCGGTTGTAGTTATCCTTGTCGCCGATGGCCACCAGTACCTCATTGAAGAGCGGGTTCGCCTCGCGGTTCACCTGGATGAAAGGCCCGGAACCTGTATCCGGCCCGGTCGTCTGGCGCAGGGTGATCCGCGGGCGGCTGACCGAGGCATACACGCCGACGCCAGAACTCTGCGGCTGCAATGCGCCGGTGTAGGTGAAGCTAGGCAGCGCACTCAGCGGGATGACAATGGAGTAATGCAGCACGTTAAACCCCCTGAACCCATCCACGCCATTGCCGTCCTGGCCCAGACCGTCATTGGGATTGCCGTTATTATTGATGATCCGGGATTGCAGAAGATCAAAGATTCCGGGCGTATCGGCATAAAAGCCGTCCTCTCGGCTGCCGCAAAAGACGGACGTGCCACCGGGCAGGTCATAGGTCGTCTGAAAAGTGTAAGGGTCAAGTGTGGCCCGGCTTATGGCACCCGAAACGGCGCGGCCGTTGGCGTCGTTGTAGCGTGGCGTCGTCTTGATGCCCACATTCGGCGGCGGCACCATCAAGGGAGTAGCATTAAGCGGCGTCCGCGTGCCATTGATCATACTCGAGACGTTGTAGGTCTGCGTGAAATTCTGCCGGGCATCGCCCACGGTCTGAATGGCACCGATCGCCGTGCCGCGTCCATAGCGCAGGATGGTATTGGTGTTCTTGTAGTTTCCCTCCGGCGCGCTGACGGGTGAAAACTGGAAGTCATACCGCTGCACTTCCGCGCCAGTCACCGGATTGGCGATGTGAATGCTATACAGCGCGTCCGAGGAAAAGGCCTCATACATCACGCCGTCGCCAGGCTCCGAAAATGGATGGACGCTGACTTCGACGACGAGCACTCTCCCGGTCGGCGCCTGTCGGACGAAGGCATAGACATCGGTGAGGTTGGCCTGGGGATCGAGCTTGATCAGAGGGGCATCGCTATGGCTGGAGGCCAGCGCGCTGGGTGTGGGAGCCAGCCAGACCGTCGCGGCAAAGGCGGCTCCGGCGGCAAATTTCGAAGCCTGCTTCACGAGGGTGAAGCGGCGGGTGTTGGCGGTTGAGTTCATCGGTAGTGTTGGTGTTATGGGTTTGGGTTAGACTAAAGTGGGAAAACTTGGCGGCTCCGGCGGCGGGCTAGCAGCGCGGGGGCCAGCAGGCCCGAAGCCGATGAGGGAGAAAGTCCCAGGCTCCGGCACGGTGGGTGACAGCGTCGGGCCGGTGAAGGTGTCGCCGTTCGCATCCAACGCATCGAAGATGACAGTATCCGGGGCGTAGGTGCTGGTGTAGGTGAAGAAGCCATTGGTGGTGCCAGGGCTAAAGGTCGGAATTGTCAATGGGTCGGAATCTTCAAAGAAAGAGACAATGCTAACACCGGGGTCGAAACTAATGCCGAAACCCGTGGGTGCGGTCAGGTTCATCAGATCGCTGCCCAGTGCGACCGGCACGTTGACGATGGCCAGGTCGAAGGTCGGGCCATTGTTTGTTACCGAGTAGGAGTATGTGTAAAGGCCGGTGCCCATGCTGAAGTTCACGTTGCTCGGTACGACGACTTGGGCTTGGGCGCGGACGCCCACGATGAGGACGGTGGAACAGGCGGTGGCGAACGCGGCTCCGAGGAGCTGTCGCACGCGGCGGTTCGGTTTTAGCGGGTATGGTTTGATCATGGCTTGTTACTGGGGGTTTTTGGCTGCAGGTGGATTGCGGCAAGTTAAGGTTCTGCGGAGGCCCGGTTAGGTTGGATGCAGCCACTTTCGTTTTTTGTCCGGGTCGCGCTCAGCAAAGCCCGGCCCCCCATCCTTCGGCTGATTGTTTGAGGAGAGTTGGGAAAGGTCAGAAGGCCCACGCGACCTTCACGGAACCCAGATGTGCGGTTTCGTTCTGGCGGAAGATGTGGGTTTCGTAATCGAGGATGAGCGAGGCGCGATCGCCTAACTGCACAGTGAGCCCGGCACCCACATTCAGGTAGTCCCGTCCGGGGGCAATGGTGTTGGCCGCGGTGGAGAACTTGCCGCCATTGGTCACGACCGGATTGGCCGCGCCGAAGCCGGTGATGGTTCTGAAGGGTGTGTTTTGCAGGGCGACACCCACGCTTTCGGAGTCATCCAGGTTTTCCCGGTCCCAACTCGCGCGCACTTGCGGGGTTATCTTGCCGATGCGCGTCTGGGTGGGGAGAGAGAGCTGCCAGCCGACGCGGGTGATCAGGGAGTCATAAGCCTGCGCGTTAAAGTGCAGCGCCGCGCTGCCGCCACCGCGCTCATTGAAAGCGCCGAGATCCCCATTCACATATTGGACACTGACGAGCGGACCGGTCTTTACCTGACCGAGGTTAAAGGTATAGCCGGTGTTAAACTCAACACTGTGATTGTGGCTGTCAGCGTCGCCGCGCGCGGTGCGCCCGACGAGCGTATGACGGTGGGTGGTTTCACTAAACTGCCCATAGCTGTAAAGCGCATCGGCATAGAAACCCTGGCACACGGCGGAGATGTAGGCCGTGATAGCCCCGCCCTCGACGTCGATCCCGCCAGCCCTGCGGCTCAGTTCGGCGTCGCTATTCACATAGCTGACGGCCAGGCCCATGGCGAGGTGCCGGTTGGCATGAAATTCCAACCCCGCCGCGCCAGCCTGGACATTTTCATTAAAGCCGTTGATCCCGCCGCGATCCTCCAGGTCGAATGCGTTGAAGTCGCCCGAGCCAAACAACTCGAACCGCCGGTAGGTCTCCACGTTCTCAGTCTTATAATCTTTCCCGGACTGCATCGTTTTGCCGTCGCTCACCCGAGCGCCGCCCCTGGGCCCCTGGGCTCCTGTTTCGTCGTCGGAAAGGCCGGCCCGCATCCGGAAGAGCCGGCTGTTCACATCCCGCGTAGTGCTATGAGCCACATTGAGCAGCACCTCGCGCTGGGCCAGAGCCAGCGGCAGTCCGGTGAGGAAAGTGGAGAAAATCGCCCCCACATCTGTTACTCGCGCGACAATGATCGGCGCGGGCGGAGTGACCACACCGCCGGGTGCCTGGGTGGTGCCGGTGAAGGTATTGGCGCCGATGTCGAGCGCGTCAAAGGTGGCCGCACCTGGACGGAGGGTGCTGGTGAACATGAAGAGCCCACGGGTGGAGCCAGGCGAAAAGGTTTGGAGCGTCAGCGGATCTGCGTCCTCGAAAAATGAGACGATACCCACCCCTGGGTCGAAGCTGATGCCAAAGCCGGTCGGCGCGAAAAGATTCGTCAAATTTCCCGCCGTAGTTACCGGCACGTTCACGATGGCGAGATCAAACAACCCGTTATTGGTCACCGAGTAGGAGTAGGTGAAGATGCCGCCAGTGGAACTCACCGTGGGGGAAACGACAACTTGCGACGACGCCGACCCGCCCAAAGCGAGTAAGGCTAGGCAAGAGGTGGCCAAAACGGTTTTGAGGTCTTTTTTCTGAGCGTGTTGGCGCGGGGATGGGATGGTCATAGGGAAGTTATTCGAGTGGGTTGGGCTTTGGGGTAATGCGCGGGTCTATCGCCGCCAGATGCATCGGCTCTGTTTTTTTGCAAGGGCCGCTTGCGTTACTTTTCCGCGCGCCAGGAGTCGGGAAGATTCGGCTTGGTCTCGCGCAGGATTTCGAGAATGGCGCGGCGGTCAGGCTCGGCGATTTTGGCAAACTGCGGGTCGTGATCCTCGCCGGTGAGGATGGCGTGGAGACGCGCGAGGATGCTGTCGCGCATGACCGGCGGGAGCGCGTCGAAGGCGGGCGAGTGGATGAGGAAGCTGCACGGGTATTTGAAAAGCCGGGTGCGCAGGTCGAGGTCGCGCAGCGAGCGGCCGAGGTGGTCGCGCGGGCCGGCGGCGGTGAAGTCGCGAACAAACCCGGCGCTGCCCTCGATGGGCGCGGTGAGCGGTGCCTCCTCGGTGAAAAGCAGGCAGCGGAGAAAGGCGTCGGTCTGCGGCCTGAGGTAGCGGATGTGGCCGTACATCGCCGTCATCTGCTGGGTCTCAAAGTTCAGCCGTGCGATGTAATTGTGCATGTGCGCCTGATGCTCGAGCACCATGAGCGCGGTGATGTCGCTGCCGGGCGCGAGCGTTTTCGCAGGGTCGAAAAACGGGCGCAGGTCGGTGATATTTCCGCGCCAGCCGGGCTCGGCGCGGTGGCGCGCGAAATCCTTTTCCCCGATCAGATTTCCCCGGTGCGTCTGCGCGCCGTGCCGGCCTGTGACATACCAGCCAGCCCAGCGGTCGGCGAGCGGCGTGCAGTGGTCGATATCGCCGACTTCCTCCGCCGTGTTCAGCTCGCCCGTCACGTCCGTGGGCACGGAGCGCAGGACGTGGCCGGGCACGCCGAGTGAGCGCAGGCCACCGTGGCATTGCAGGCAGTCGGCGGAGCGCGTGAACTTCGGCTTCCGCAGTTTTTCCTGCTCCAGCGAGTAGAAAATCGCACCGAGTTTCGGATCGACCGCCGAGATTTCCATGACCGGCGCGCCGACCACGTAGCCGATGTAGATGTCGTCGTTGAAATAAAGCGCGCGCGGATTTTCCGGCGTGATGTAACTGCGCTGGAGCGAGGTTTTCGAGAAGACCAGCGTCTGCGACGAGCGCGGCACATGCAGCTCGTCGAGCAGGCCCGGCAGGTAGCCAAAAGTGTCGTCCCACGCCAGCTTCACCTCGCCCGCCTGGATGCGCCGCGCGAGCCGCGACACGGGATCGTCCGGCGCGCTGACGCTGTAGCTGACGGGCGGGGCGTCGTACTCGAGCGGGTGCGTCGAGCCTTGGAAATCCTCCGCGCTGGCGCAGGCGGCGAGCGCCAGACTGGCGAGGCAGAGGAGAAAAAACTTTGGCATGGGCGCGATGAAATTAACAACGAAACGGGCGGCGTTGTCTGGCAATTGTCCATAAAGGCTGCCTGCGTGCCCGGCGGATTTTGAGAAAAACCGCGCGTCGCTTGCGCGACCAGCATGTGAATTTTTCCCCCATCGCCCGGCTTGCCCGCGCGCCCGTTTGCCATGCACTATCCGCACCGATGCAACTCATCCGCGACATCCACGAAGCCTGCCGCACGGCGGGCCGCCCCGCCGTTTCCTTCGAGTTTTTTCCACCGCGCACGGAAGAGGGCGACCGCACGCTTTTGGAAAAAACCATCCCCGCGCTCCTGGCGCTGAAGCCTGACTACTGCTCCGTGACCTTCGGCGCGGGCGGCAGCACGCGGGAAAAAACCATCGGCATCGTGGACCGCATCCAGCGCGAGCACGCGCTCACGGCGATGATGCACCTGACGTGCGTGAACTCCACGCGCGAGCAGCTCGGCGAAGTGCTCGCCGAGGCGCGAGCGCGCGGCATCGACAACATCCTCGCCCTGCGCGGCGACCCGCCGGGCGGCACGGGCGAATGGATCGCGACCGAAGGCGGCTTCCAGTATTCGAGCGAGCTGGTCGCTTTCATCCGCGGGCTCGGCGGCTACTGCATCGGCACGGCGGGCTTTCCCGAAGGGCACATCGCGCAGACCGCGGGCAAGCTGGCGGACTGGAAATTCCTCGCGGAAAAAGTCGAGGCGGGCGCGGACTTCATCATCACGCAGCTCTTTTTCGACAACGAGGATTTCTACCGCTTCCACGAGCACCTGACGAAAAAGCTCGGCGTCGCCGTGCCGATCATCCCCGGCCTGCTGCCGATCCTCTCGGGGAAGCAGACGAAAAAATTCACCGAGATGTGCGGCGCGCGCCTGCCTGCGGCGTTCGTCGCGCGGCTCGACGACTTCGGTGACGACGACGCGGCGGTCATCGAATACGGCATCGAATACGCCACGCGCCAATGCGAGGCGCTGCTGAAATTCGGCGTGCCCGGCCTGCATTTTTATTCGCTGAACAAGGCGCACTCCACCACCCAGGTCGTGCGCAACCTCGGGCTCGCGCGGTGAGCCTGCGCGTCTGGGCCTACGCGGGCTGCGCCACCTGCCGGCGGGCGCAGCGGTTTCTCGCGGAGCGAAAAATCACGCACGAACTGATCGCCATCCGCGAGCATCCGCCGGGCGTCGCCGAACTGCGCGCCATGCTCGCGCACACCGGCGGCGAAGTGCGCCGGCTTTTCAACACCAGCGGCCAGGACTACCGCGCGCTGAACATGAAAGCGCGCCTGCCCGCGATGAGCGTGGACGAAGCCCTCGCGCTCCTCGCCACGAACGGCAACCTCGTAAAACGGCCCTTCGCACTCGGCAAAAATTGCGGCGCCGCCGGCTTCAAACCCGACGAGTGGGAGCGGCTGACGGCCTAGTGCCTGAACGACGTTGCGGTCAGGGCTTTTGGATCAGGATCACGCCCGCCACAGGGCCGCGCCCGCGAGGCGGGTGGGGCTGAGGGCAATCTGGGCCAGCCCAAAGGCGCCGGTGGCATCCAGCAGGAGCGCCGCCGCCATCTGGCCGGCGATCACCAGGGCGAAAACCGGCGCGGCCCCCAGCTTCGGGATCGCGACCAGGGAGGCCGTGAGGTAGTAGCCCGCAAAAACCCCGCCGCACCAGGCCCATCTGGGAATGGAGCCAAACGCCGGCACCGAGCCGCGGCTGGTCGCGCCGCTGGCCCATACCAGTACGAGGGACAGCAGGGTGACGAGCACGGAGATGATCGTGGTGAGCACCGGAGAGCCGGTGGCCGTGCGCAGCCGCGCATTCCAAGCCATCTGCAAGGTGAGCCCCGCTCCGCCGAGCGCGACCAGAAGAAACAAGAAGAGTCGGGTGAACATGATGGGAAGTTGCGGGTTTCAGAAAACGCGAGCGATGTCTAACGGCCCCAAGCTCAGCGCCGCCGTCGATGTTCAGAAAGTAAGCTGGACATAGGCTGATGGAGTAATCGAATCGACTGCCGCCGCGAGGCGCGGAAACAACGGTCGAAGCAGTGGAAGTCGGTTCGTGGGAAGCTCCAGAATCGCGAGTTGCCGGCCAGAAAGGTTTTGCTGGTAGCGGAGGTTCTTGTCGGCGGTGAGGAAAACGTCGAACACTCCTTCAAGGCGTGCGAGTAACGCTCCGTTGACGGTGCCCGCGAGTCCCTGCTCTTGGACAGTCGTGACGGAGTGATTCGGGAAGATGCCTTTAAGCGGCTTGGGCAGGTTCTCGTCCAGGATGATCCTCATGGCTCTGGCCTCGCGCTAACCGGAGAAACTCCTCGGCATCCTCGCGCTGCACGGACGGGAACATGTCGATGAACTCGTCAATGGAATAGCCATCGTCCAAGTAGTCGAGGAGGGTCTGTGCAGGAACGCGCGTCTTCTGGAAGACGAGAGTGCCGCCCATGAGTTCGGGATCTGAATGGACAGGACTGTGAGCGAGTGTCAGCACGAGAAAAAGTATCGGCTCAGTGGCGCGCGGTCAACGACTCTCTCGGATGCGCGAGTCGCCTAACAGGCTGTTGAAGAAGGACCGATTCTGCTGGGCTGCGGAAAGGATAGATAGTCGGCAGTTTGGGAGATATTTGGGCGGCAGGTGGCCGATAGCCAGCACTGGCGGAGGAGAAGGGCCTTAAAGGTCGCGA
>JANXWQ010000253.1 GCA_025351065.1 Chthoniobacter sp.
GCTCAACTCGGTGGGCAAGGACTGCGGCGGTGCATTTCTCAGCGGAGATGGCCTCACGCTGCTCTACCGCTCGCAGGCGGGACCGAATCAGCGCGGCTGGGCCGACATCTACCAATCCCGCCGGCGCACTCGCAACTCGCCGTGGGAACCGCCGGTCAATCTCGGCCCGCCGGTGAATTCCGTCGGCACGTATGGGACCAATCCTTGCCTCTCGCCCGACGGGCTCACCTTGCTCTTCGCCTCAGACCGGCCGGGCGGCGCGGGCGGCAAGGACCTTTGGCGCGCGCGCCGCAAATCGCCGGATGCACCCTTCGAGAACCCCGAGAATCTCGGCCGCGGGGTGAACACCGAACTGATCGAAATTGCTCCGAGGTTCACGGCGGACCAGCGGACGATCCTCTTCAGTCGTGGAGACGGCAAAACGTGGACCAAGGGTTACGTGGCGGTCGAGGACGCGAGCGGCCAATGGACGGCCCGGCCAATTGAATTGCCGGTGAAGGGCGACGTCCATAATCCGGTGTTGTCGCCCGATGGCCGCACGCTCTACTTTTCCTCCGGGCTCTCCGGCGGACAGGGCGACATCGACTTCTGGCAAATCCGGCGCGTGCCAAAGGCGGGGCCAGCGACACCCGCACGGCGCTGAAGCAGGCCGCCGCAAAGTAGCGGTGGCCGGCATTGAGTTGCACCGCCTTTCCCGATAAGCTGCGCGCCCAATGAATCCGCACCAGCCGCTCATGGATCAGCTTTACCGCGAGGAGATTTTGCGCGCGCGGACGCAAACGCCGCAGCAGCGCGTTGCGGGGGCGTTTGGGATTGCGCCTTTTGCCCGCGCTATGATGGAGGCGGGAATTCGCAGCCAGCATCCCGACGCGGACGATGCCGAAGTGTTGCGGTTGGGCCGCGAACGAATCGCGAAAGTGCGGCGCATGCGTGAATGGAAAATCTATCGACCCGTGGAGGCGCCACGGTGACGGATGACGAAATCTCGCGCGCGGCTTTGCGCGCGATTCAGGCGTCAGGAATTGATTATGTGCTGGTGGGCGGGCTGGCCGTCATCGCCCATACATTTTCACGCACGACGCTCGACGTGGATTTTGTCGTCGCCGCACCCCTCGGTTCGATTCACCAGATCGCGCCACATTTTCCACCGGCTTTCCGGCTCAATCCCCAACCTGAGATGGAACTGCTGACCGGAACCTATCGCTGGATCGTGGAGGTGGACGGATCGATCTTTCGCGTGGAAATCTTTCATCTCGCCTCCGATCCGCACCATCAGGAGCTATTTCGCCGCCGTCGCGCGGTGCCGTTGCCGGCGCTGGAACAAACCGTCTGGATTCCCACCGCCGAGGATCTCGTCATTCAAAAACTGCGCTGGGCGCGGCGCAAGGATCTCGACGACGCACAGAACATTCTCGCCGTGCAGGGCGAGGCGATCGACTATGCGCACATCGAGATGTGGTGCGCCCGGCACGGCACGCTGGAGCGGCTGGCGGAAGTGCGCGCGGAGATTCCGCCGGGGCTGTAGCATGGCGGAACTCGCGATCTGCTCCCGCGCCATTCCCCTCCTCGTGGCCAAGCTCCAGCTCGGTCACGCCCTTGTCTTGGAAGCTCCGCTTCCCAGATATGGCGACTGGACGGAGCTCCCGCTGACCATCCGTGCCGACGAAGCGGAGCTTCGCAGACAAGCGCGTTCCCAAGCTGGAGCTTGGGAACGAGGAGAAGAGGTTTAGCTGAGGTGGAAACCCGCGGCGCCTGCCGCGCGCTCCTCGGCAACGGGATTGGTGAGCGCGCCGATTTTCTCGATCTCGACCGTGACGGTGTCGCCCGGCTGGAGCCAGCGCGGCGGGGTGCGGGCCATGCCGACGCCGCTCGGGGTGCCGGTGAGGATGACGGTGCCGGGCAGCAGCGTGGTCGAGCCGCTGAGGAATTCGATGAGCACGGGCACGTCGAAGATCATGTCGCTCGTCGTGCTGTCCTGCACGGTCTCGCCGTTCACTTTCGTGGAAATGCTGAGCGCGTTGGCGTTGGGGATTTCGTCCGGCGTGACGAGCCACGGGCCGAGCGGGCAGAAGGTGTCGAAGGATTTTCCGCGGCACCACTGCGAACCGCCGCCTTCCTTTTGCCAGTCGCGCGCGCTCACGTCATTCGCGCAGGTGTAGCCGAGCACGTAGTCGAGCGCGTCGGCGCGGGAGACGTTCTTGCAGCGCCGTCCGATGACGACCGCGAGTTCGCATTCGTAATCCACCTTCGCGCTCGCCAGCCAGCGCGGCAGTTCGATCGGGTCGCCGGGATTTTGCACCGACGCGGGTTTTTTGCAAAAGAGCACGGGCCACTGCGGCAGCGGCGCATTCGTCTCGGCGGCGTGCTGGCGGTAATTCAGCCCGATGCAGAGCAGCGCGCGCGGTTCGAGCGGCGCGAGGATTTTGCTGATGGATGCTTGTTCTCCGGTCGGTTCGAGTTTTTCAAATAGCGTGCCGCGCAGCTTCGTGGCGGTGCCGTCGGCGTGCTGCTGTGCGTATCCGACGGTGCCGTCGGGCGATTGGTGGCGGATGATTTTCATGAATATTTTCGACACTGGATCGCTTCTGACCCAGCGCGCGGCGGAGCTTTGACAATCCGGGCCGACCCGTCAAACTGCACGCACTCACATGAGTAACTTACTAATCGGTACGGGACTGCTGGCAGCAGTCGTTCTCCTGGGGCTTTGGGTCGTGGGCTTGCGTTACATTCCGCATCAGCGCGTGGGCGTGATCGAGAAGCTGTGGTCGGCGCGCGGCTCGCTGTCGGAAGGCCGCATCGTCGCGCTCAATGGCGAGGCCGGTTTCCAGACGCAACTGCTCCGCGGCGGTCTGCAATTCTGGTTCTTCCCGTGGCAGTATCGCATCCACGAGACGCCGCTCGTCACGGTCTCCGAAGGCCGCATCGGCTACGTCTATGCGCGCGACGGCGCGCCGCTGCCGCCCACG
>JANXWQ010000287.1 GCA_025351065.1 Chthoniobacter sp.
GGTGGGCGCATTGCTTCGGGGGAAGCTGGCAGCTTCCCCTACAGCCGCGTCTGTTTTTGCTGGGCGTTTTGCTCGCAGTCGCCCTCGCGGGCTGCCAGACGCCGCACCAATTTGCCACGCCGGACAAGACGTGGAGGACGCACATCGGCCAGCTCAAATACAGCGACAAGACGCGCACGCTCATCGGCGATGTCGTCGTCCAACAGCGCGGCGCGGAGGACTTCCAGCTTGAGTTTCAAAAGGCCGGCGGCATCCCGCTGCTCACGCTCCGCGAGGACGCCACCACCGCGCGCGCCGAAGGACTTTTCGCCCGCGGCTCATGGCAGGGCTCGGTGGAAAAAGCGCCGCCGCATTTGCGAAACTGGTTCGCGCTGCGCGAGACCTTTCAAAAACCCGCGGCAGGCACGGCGCGCAAGGCGGACTTCCCCGCCGACGGGCAGCACTTCGACTTTCAGTTTCACCGCTGAGCGCACATGGCAGAAGGGCAAGCGCCGCATCCCGGCCCAGCACAGCGCCTCGCACGTTTTCTCGCCCACCAGCCCGCTCGCGTGCATGCCTTCGCGCTCGGCCTGCTCGTCGTCTGCGGACTGGTCATCGGCTTCGGGGTGAAGTTCAACTCAGATGTGCTCGATCTTTTTCCCGCGCACTTCGATTCCGTGCGCGTCTGGAAAGTTTCCAACCGCGAATTCGCCCAAGGCCGTTCACTCACTTTCGCGGTGCATGATGAAACCGGGAACGTCGATCTCGACGGGTTCACGCACTATTTCGCCGAGGCTTTGCGCAAGGAGCCGTGGATCGTGCGGGCGATGGATCAGCTCCCGCTCGGGGACGAAAGCGCCATGGCCGAGGCGCAGACGCTTTTTCTTCCGCTGCTGCTGGACTGCCCGCCCGACGAGTTCGCGCAAGTGACCGCCGCGCTCAAGCCCGAGGCCATCCGCGAGCGCATCACGAAATCCGTGGCGCGCTTCAAAGCCGGCTCGTTTCGCGACGAGCACTTCGGGCTCGAAGTCGATCCGCTCGGCGTGCTCGCGCCCGCCTTTCGCCAGCTCGGTTCTTCCGGTGCCGAGCAGTCTTTTTCCCTCAGCTCGCCGGACGGCACGACCCACCTCGTCCAAGCCATCACCAACCAAGGCGACCTCGGCGCGCACGCCTCGCAGGACATGATGCGCCGGGTCGATGACTTCCGCGGGCGCGTGGTCGCCGCTTGGGACGGGCCAAAGCCGGACGTGCTCGTGACCGGGCGCACCGCCTACGTCGGCGAGCTTTCGGTCATCATGCGGAAAGACATCATCGAAACGCTGCTGTCCTCCGCGCTGCTGGTGTCGGTGGTTTTCTGGCTCGGCTTCCGCCGCGTGCGCCCGCTCGTCGCCATCCTGCATGTGCTGCTCGTGAGCTGCGTGCTCGCCGTCGGTTTGGGCGCGGCGGTTTTTCACGAGCTGAACATGATCACCATCGGCCTCTGCGCGATCCTCATCGGGCTCGGCGTGGATTTCGGCATGATGCTCTACTCGATCTACGAGATCGAACGCGGCGCGGGCCGCAGCCACGAAGCCGCCATCGGCACCGCGCTGCGCAGCCAGGGCCGCAGCGTGATTTTCGGCGCGCTGACGAGTGCCGCCGGATTTTTCAGCCACGTCTTCAGCGGCTGCCCCGGCTTCGCGCAACTCGGCGTGCTCATCTGCTTCGGCATCCTCATCGCGGGCGCGCTGATGATGTCGCTGTTCTTCGTCTCCATCGGCGGCGACGTGCGCCCGCGCGAAAGCGATCCGTTGCGCGCGGCGGGCGAGTCCTTCGTCCGCTGGGTCTTCGCCGGCCCGCGCCGCCTGCTCGTGCCGGCGACCATTTTTCTCCTCCTCGCCACCACGTTCGCCGCGTCGCCGCTGCGCCCGCTGCGCTTCGATGCGAACCCGCGCACGCTCGAACCGCCGAACAGTTCCGCTGGCCGCGCGCTGCGCCTCATCACCGAAAAATTTCCCGGCTTCGGCGAGCAGTTGCTCGTGCTGCTCGAGACGGACAGCGCGGAAAAAACGCACGCGGGCTGGACGAAGCTCCAAACCGAATGGGCGAAGCTCGTGACCGCGGGCGAGTTAAAGCAAACGTCCATCCTCGCCGGTGCGCTCGTCCTTTCGCCCGCGAACGTCGAAGCCAACACCGCCCGCCTCGCGCGCGATTTCGACCCAAAGGCCGCGCGCGACGCCCTCGCCGCCGCGCTCGCCGAGTCCGGCGCGGAGCCGATGCCCGCGGCCACTAGCACGCTCGACGCACTCGCCGCCGTCGCCACCGGTGACCGCGCGCTGCTCGACTGGCGGCACCGGCTGCCCGCGAGTTCGACGTGGTGGTTTCTCGTCGATCAGTTCTTCGGCGCCGATCCCAACATCACCGCGGGTTTTGTCCGTCCGGCGGAAAAAATCAGCACCTACGCGCAAAAGGAACACCTTCGCACGCTCCTCGCGCAATCCACCGCCGACGTGCCGTATCACCTCTCCGGCTGGAACTACACGCTCCAGGATCTCGTGCTTTGGGCGGCAGGAAAAATGGTCGAACTCAGCTTGCTGATGATCGCTTTCAACATCGTCCTCCTCGGTGCGCTCTATCGCCGCGTGTGGCCCCTCGCCGTCCTCATGGTCAGCCTCGCACTCTCGTTTGGCGCGATGCTCGCCTCGCTGAAACTCCTCGGCATCGCGCTGAATCTTTTCAACGTGCTCGCCTTCCCGCTCGTCCTCGGCATCGGCGTGGACTACGGCATTTACGTCGTCGGGGCCATGCGCGCCGGGGCGGGCCGCCAGCAGTCCGTTGGCCGCGTCGTGAAACCCGTCCTGCTCAGCGGCCTCACCACCACCGCTGGTTTCGCCTCCCTCGCGCTGGCGCAAAATCCCGCGCTGCAAGGCCTCGGCATCGTCTGCGCGCTGGGCGTCGCGTGGTGCCTGTTCTCGACGCTGTGCTTCGTCCTGCCGGCCTACGCGTGGCGGGGAGGAAAGTGAAAGGCGCGCTCTACACGTTGCGCGGATTCAAAGCCGCGTTCGCCGTCGCGCATCTTCTCCCGCGGCCCGCGGCGCAAGCACTGGCGGCCTTCGTCGGCCAGCTCGTCTCCGGCAAAAACAGCGCCGCCCAAGCCGCGCTCCGCGCCAATCTCCAGCCAGTCACCGGTCAGCACGGCGCGGCGCTCGACGCGCTGTGCGCGGAAAACGTCGCCAATTTCAGCCGCCTGCTCGCGGATT
>JANXWQ010000288.1 GCA_025351065.1 Chthoniobacter sp.
CGAGCCAGTCGAGCGCGGCGCGCATGGGCGCGGCGGCGAGCTCGATCTCGTGGATGCGCCCGCGCCGCTTGCGGCGGATGAGCCCGGCGCGTTCGAGCACCCGCAGGTGCCGCGACACCGCCGGCGCGGAGACGCGGAACGGGCTGGCGATCTCGCCGACCGGCGCGCAGCCGCGCATCAGCCCGCGCAGGATGCGCCGCCGCGTGGGATCGGCGAGCGCGGCGAAAACGGTGTCGAGGGAAATAGAACGCTTAACCATTACGTTAAATATAAACGCAGTCCCGCGGCGCTGCCAAGCGAAAAATGTTCCGTCATTGCCGAAGCGGCGGATTCCTGCCCATGCTGCGCGCATCAGCACCGGGCTTGGGCCTGCGCCGATTTTCTAGATGCCTTGGAGACGCCTACCCACTGACCGGTCGCGCCGACGGAGATTTCACCGCCGGCTGTGGATCATCGCCGCCGTGCTGCTCGTGTTTGTCGTGGCCGCGCTGCTCATTTGGATTTTCACCGTTTGGAGCACGCCGCCGGAACCGGAATAGCCGGCCGAGGGGCGTGCCGAAAGCCCCGCTGGCGGCCCGCGGAAGGGGAAAAGGAGGAAGGGGAAAAGGCTTCCATTTTGCGCCGAAAAATGGCAGGCCTTGCCCAATGACCTCCACTTATGAAAACACTACATTCCATTCCATCCCTCGTCCTCCCAACCGCCCTGGCCCTGGCCCTGGCCTTTACCCTGCTCGCGGCGCCGTCGGCGCACGCCGCCATTGAAGTGACCAACCCGCAGGTGGAAATCGAAGCGAAGTTCGTGGAGATTTCTGGGGAAAGCATCCGCCAACTCGGGTTTGATCACGTCGGCGATTACAAGACCGTGATCTCCCACCTAGCGCAGGTACCGGGCGGGGTGAGCCCGCAGGCGCTGGGCACTTTTCCGGTGACGCCGCCGGCGCATCTGCCGGCGACGGGTGACATTCTGATGAAGATTTCGCCCGAGGTGCTGCGCCTGCGGCCCGCCAGAAATCACACCCTCGAGAATCCGCGCGTCACCACCGCGAGCGGGCAGAAGGCGGCCACGCAGGTCTTGCGCGATCTGTCGCTGGTGTACACGCCGAAGGTCAGCTCGGATCGCTCGACCGTCACGATGGCGGTGACGCCGCTGACGGCCGAGTTCAACCCGTGGTCGGTGGATGTGTTTGGCACGGTGGCTTTCGGCCATGCGGACCGCAGCGTGACGAGGACGCACGATGTCATCGTGAAGGACACGCGCACCGTCGATCGCCCGATCACGGTGCGGGTGCCGTTCGACAACGGCCAGCAGATCGTGGATCGCGAGGAAATCCGGCTGGTGCCGACGCGGGAAACGACGAAGCACACCGGGCAGGTGTCCGAGACGCGCACCTTCAACCGGCTGGGCGATGTGGCGGGCGGCGGCGGACTCCGGGTGAACTACATGCTCAATCCCCGCGTGGGTTTCAATGTGCGCGGCGAGGTGCTCGACGGAGAGTGCGACCCGCTCGGGTTGGTGGCGGCGTCGATTTTCGGCGAGTATCCGTGCTGCTGGCCGGTCACGCCCACCTACTCGCTCGGCGGCGGCGTGCTCTTTCCCAGGGCGCGGGCGGTGCTGGATGTGGGCCTCGGTTTGAAAAAGCAGGTCACGCCGGATTTCTCGGTCTTTTCCGAGGCGCATCTCATCACCGATTTCGGTCGCACGACCTTCGGCGAATTCAATGTGGGCGCGAGCTTTCCCCTCGGGCGAAAGACGACCGCGGCGGCGGAGACCGGCAGCTCGACCGCGACCGCAGAGCCCAGCGACCGGCCTCCCGCAGTGGGCGACATTCCCGTGCTCGCCCATGTTTTCCGCGAGCACGGCAAGCCGGCGGAAAAGGCCGACCTCGTCATCTTTGTCACGCCGCGGCTCGTGCAGCCTGGGGAGTGAGCGGCGGGGCGCTTCGCCGCTGGCGCGGGGGAAGTTTCGCGGGTTAGATTCGGAGCATGAGCACTGCCCTTTCTTCCCGACTGCTGATCGACGGCGCGTGGACCGGCGCGGCGGAAAGCGCACCGGTTTTCAATCCCTACACCGGCGAGGAAATCGCGCGCGTGCCGCTCGGCGGGGCAGGGGAGATCGACCGCGCGCTGGCCGCGGCGCATGCGGCTTTTCCCAAAGTGCGCGGCCTCGCCGCGCACGAACGCGCCGCGCTGCTGCTGCGCGTCGCGGCGGGCATCGAGGCGCGGGCGGCGGATTTCGTGGCGACGATTGTGAGCGAGGCGGGCAAGCCCGTCGTGCTCGCCGAGGCCGAGGTCGCGCGCGCGGCGATGACTTTCACCGCGGCGGCGGAAGAGGCCCGCCGCGCCCACGGCGAGCTGCTGCCGATGGACGCCTTTCCCAGCGGGGACGGGCATCTCGGGCTGGCGCGGCGTTTTCCACTGGGCGTCATCGCGGCCATCACGCCGTTCAATTTTCCGCTGAATCTGGTCGCGCACAAAGTCGCGCCCGCGCTCGCCACCGGTAACACGATGGTGGTGAAGCCCGCCGCAAAAACGCCGCTCACCGCGCTGCTGCTCGCCGAGGTTTTGCAGGCGGCGGGCGTGCCCGCGGGGCAGATGAATTTCGTGACGTGCTCAAATGAAAACGCCGCGCAGCTCGTGACCGATGCGCGGGTGAAAAAGGTGACCTTCACCGGCAGCCCCGCGGTGGGCTGGCGGCTGAAGGAGCTGTGCGGCAAAAAGCGCATCACCCTCGAACTCGGCGGCAACGCCGGCGTGATCGTGCATGGCGATGCCGACGTGGCGGCGGCGGTGCCGCTCATAGCGGCGGGCGCGTTTGGCTACGCCGGCCAGTCGTGCATCAGCGTGCAGCGCGTGGTGATTCATGCGTCGCGCTACGACGAAGTGCGCGCCGCGCTCGTCGCGCACATCGCCACGAACGTGCTGACCGGCGACCCGTGGGAGCGCACGACCGTAGTGGGGCCGATGATTACCGAACAGGCCCGGGATCAAGTGCGCGAGCGGATCGCCGCCGCCCTGGCCGCCGGCGCGCGGCTCGTCTGCGGCGGCGAAATGCGCGGGCGCTGCCTGGAGGCCACGGTGCTGGAAAACGCCGGTGCCAGCCTCGCGATTTGCGCGGAAGAAGCCTTCGCGCCCGTGCTGACGCTGCACCGCTACGAAGATTTCGAGGAGGCGCTCGCGTTTGTGAATGCGTCCGACTTCGGCCTCCAGGCCGGCGTTTTCACCCGCGACCTCACACTCGCCCTGCGCGCCTATGATGCGCTGGAAGTGGGCGGTGTGCTCATCAATCAGGTGCCCACTTTCCGCGTGGAAAATATGCCCTACGGCGGGATTAAGGACTCCGGCTTTGGCCGCGAAGGCGTGCGCTACACGATGGAAGAAATGACTGAGCTGAAATCGCTCATCATCAAGCGGACGTAGCCGGTGGCGACGGGGTTTGTTTTTTTAACCGGAGAGGCGCAGAGGGGCGCAGAGTGCCGTCAATAAACCCCTCTGCGCCCCTCCGCGTCCCCGGCGCCTCTGCGGTAAATTTCTTTGGCAAGTCCGCGCATCTTGCACCCGTTGCCGCGGCTGCGTAGCCTCGCCGCCATGTCTGAACAAACCATCTGGCAGGGCCACTCGTCGCAGGTTAAAAACTTCTGGCCGTTCGTCGCGTGCGCGCTCGTGCTGCCGATCCCGTGGGCCATCTACCGCTGGCTCGAAGTGAAGACCACGACCTACAAACTCACCAGCGAGCGGCTCATTACCGAACGCGGCATTTTGAACAAAATCACCGATACCCTGGAGCTGTATCGCGTGCGCGATTTGCAAACCACCCAGCCGTTTTGGACCCGCCTCTTCGGCCTGGAAAACGTGCATCTGCTCACCGCGGACACCTCCACCCCGAGCATCATCCTCGACTGCGTGCCCACCGCGCTCGGGCTGCCCGACAAATTCCGCGCGCAAGTCGAAGCCTGCCGCCTCGCCAAGCGCGTCCGCACCGTGGACCTCGAAGACGACCGCAGCGGCGACGGCGCCGCGCACTAAGCGGAAAGGCCCGGCCCTTAGTTCGGCTTGGCGCCGACGTAGGGGATAAAGGTGAACGCGGCGTTGATGCTCTTGACCTTTTCATCCGTGGCCGCGGCCAGCTCAAAGTCGCTGCGTTTCATCGAGGCGATATGGCCGTCGCAGAAGACAAAGTTCGCCACGTTACTTTGATCTTTGTCCGGGTCGCCTTCGCCGAAGTAGGCGCGGAGCGACTTGGGCTGGCAGACGGAGTAACCTATTTCATTGGTCTCACCCATGAAGACCGTCCCGCTGGGATACTCAATGGCCGCCATGCTCAGGTAGGCATCCTTTTTATACAGGTAGTAATTCATGCCGTAACAAAACAGGAACTTGCCAGCAGAGGCTCCGGCATTGGCCGACAGCGGCACCGCCGGATTGATCCAGATGGATTTCTGGCCGGCCAGCGGCGGATTGGCCTTGCGATCCGTCAGCGATTTCTCGCCCAAGTACGGCGGCAGCCGGTTGAACCACGCCTCGGCCTGATCAATATAGATGTTAGCCCCGGACGACTGGCCGTCCGCGGGCAGGGTGTTGTTATTGTCCGCCAGCGATGCGGCGAGCGCCGCGCCCCACTGGCGGAGGTTGTTGATCGAAGTGGTCTGCTGCCCCTTGCGCGTCACGCCGCGAAAGGCGGGCAGGAGAAACGCCGCGAGGATGGCGATGATGACGATGACCACGAGCAGCTCGATGAGGGTGAAACCCGCGCCCGGCTGACGGCCGCCGACGTTATCCCGAAGATTGGCGGGCGTGAAACGCATGACCCATCTCAACCACGGGACAGCCCGCGCCACAACCGCAAAAAGCCGTCGGCGATGTAACAATCCGTTGTCCGTCCCGGTGCGTCACGACGGGATCGAAGGGCTGCCTGGCTGAGCGGGCGCGAAAGCTGCGCGCAGGTGCCGGACGACGCACGACTTCCCGCCGCCCAGCAGCCAAAAGCATTTGCCAACCCCGGCGCGCTCCCCATAGTCCGCGGCTCTATGAACGACATCCGCATCATCCTCCACACTTCCCGCGGCGACCTCGAAGGCACGCTCTTTGCCTCGAAAACGCCGATGACCGCCGCCAATTTCCTAAACCTCGCCCAGCGCGGTTTTTACAACGGGGTGAAATTTCACCGGGTCATCAAGGACTTCATGATCCAGGGCGGCGACCCCACGGGCACGGGCTCGGGCGGCCCCGGCTACAAGTTCGGCGATGAAATCCACCCTGCGCTCAAGCACACCAAGCCCGGCCTTTTTTCGATGGCCAATGCCGGCCCCGGCACCAATGGCAGCCAGTTTTTCATCACCCACGTCCCCACGCCGCATCTCGATGGCAAACACGCCGTCTTTGGCGAAGTGACCAAGGGCCAGAACGTGGTGGACACCATCGCCGCGGGCGACACGATCAAGTCCGTCGAAATCCTCGACCCGACCGATGAGCTTTTCACCGCGCAAAAGGCGAACCTCGACAAGTGGAACGCGGTGCTCGCGAAGTAAGAGCCCGCTGAGTTTTTCCGAGAGGCGCTGGTCGAAAGATCAGCGCCTCTTTTTTGCCTAGAAAACCAGGGGCTCGCCCTCGGTCATAATGGTGATGCGCTCGGCGAGGCCGTGCTCGCGGGCGCAGGTGAGCAGGCGCTCGGGCGGCTCGTGGAGCGGTTCGTAGCTGAGGCGGAAGGTGCCGTAGTGCATCGGCACCATGCGCGCCGCGCCCAGCTCGACGAAGGCGCGCAGCGCCTCCTCCGGCGTCATGTGGACCTCGCGCCCGCTCGGCGGGTCGTAGGCACCGATGGGCAGAAGCGCCACGTCGATGGCGTGGCGCTCGCCGATTTCGCGGAAGCCCTCGAAGTACGCCGTGTCGCCGCAGTGGAAAATGGTGCGCCCGGCGACCTCGATGACAAACCCGCCGAAACCGCGGTGCGAATCGTGCAGCACCCGCGCGCCCCAGTGGTGCGCGGGCGTGAGCGTGATCTTGGCCGGGCCGCACTGGTAGCTTTCCCAATAGTGCAGCTCATGCACGCTGCGAAAGCCGAGGTCATGCACGAGATTGCCGACCTCGAACGGCACGACGATCGGCTGATCCGCCGCCACGCCGCGCAGCGACTTGCGGTCGAGGTGGTCAAAGTGCGCATGCGTCACCAGCACGAGGTCGATGGCCGGCAGGTCGTCGAGATGCAGCCCCGGATGCCTCATGCGCTTGAAGACCTTCAGCCACTTCGCCCAGTTCGGATCGATCAGCAGATTCTGCTCGCGCGTCTGAATCAAAAACGTGGCGTGCCCGATCCAGGTGATGCCGATTTCGCCCTCCTTCAGCTCGGGAAAATTCGGCGGCGCGTGCCCGCCGGAGCGCGGCTCGAACATCGAGGGAATCAGCACTTCGGTGAGAAAATTCCGCTTTTGCCAGCCGTTCCCCGGCCGCAGCCCGATCTTGCGCGCACCCGCCGCCGCCTTCGCTCCAGCGGCTTTCGCGGACTTTTGGATTTCCGCCTTCGGCTGGCGGTTGGGAAACGATTTCGGCACGGCTCGGAATTGTATCGGGCGCGGCGCGGCGCGCAAAGTTTTCATGCACCCGCCCCCGCCCGCCGCGTGTAGCTTTGGCCTGTGACCAAAACCGCCCTCCGCCACGAAATGCGCCTGCGCCTCAAAACGCTCGGCGCCGCGCGCACTGAAAAATCCCGCGCCATTACCGCCGCCCTCGCCGCGCACTCCGCTTTTCAAAACGCGGAATCCATCGCCCTCTTCGCCCCGCTCCCGAGCGAGCCCGACATCGAGTCGCTGTGGGAGCACCGCGGCCACCGCTACTGCTATCCGCGCGTGGTCGGCGAACGGCTGGAGTTTGTGGCCGTCCGCGATCTTGCCGAACTCGCGCCCGCCGCCTGGAACCCGCTCCTCCGCGAACCCGCCGCCAGCCCCGAGATCATCGCCCCCGCGGACATCGCCCTCATCATCGTCCCCGGCCTCGCCTTCACCCGCGATGGCCGCCGCCTCGGCCACGGCGGCGGCTACTACGACCGCCTCCTCGCCCTGCACCGGCCCCACGCCATCGCCCTCGGCGTCTGCTTCGACATGCAAATCGTCCCCGACATGCCCTGCGAGCCCCACGACGAACGCACCGATGCCGTCATCACCGAGAGCAGCACGTAGCCGGCGAAGCCGGTAGGAACAGCGCGGAGTGCCGTCCCTGCCTCACGGCGCGCGCATTTCAAACCGCGGGATGCGCGTGAACACAAAATCGCCGCCCGGCGTCACGCCAAACAGCGCGCCCTCCGCCGCGCTGTCCGAGCCGATGGTGTGGTAGCTGTGGTAGGAAAAATCCTCGCCCGGCGCGAGCCGCGGAAACTCGCCCACCACGCCGTCGCCCTCCACCACCACGCTCTGCCCGTCCGCGTCCGTCACCACCCATTTGCGTCCGCGGATCGTCACCGTCACCTCCGAGTCATTGTGGATCGTGAGGAAATAAACGTAGGGATGCGGCCGCTCCGGCGGCGCATCCAGATGCGGCATGTGCTCCACACGATCGACGGTGACGCGGAGCCCTGAGAGTTCGTTGATGGCGGACATTTGGGGATTGCTGATTGCGGATGGGTGACGGCTGATTGGGAAAAGCGCGACCGGCGGCGCAGCGACACCTTCAATCACAAATCACAATTCAGAAATCAGAAATGTTTCCCGTTCTCACCATTGCCGGTTCCGACAACAGCGCGGGCGCGGGCGCGCAGGCCGACTTGAAAACCATGAGCGCGCTCGGGGTGTATGGCCTCACCGCCATCACCTGCGTCGTCGCCGAAGTGCCCGGCAAAGTCAGCGCCATCCAGCCCATCGAGCCCCGCATCGTCGCCGAGCAAATCCGCCTTTGTCTCGAAGCCTTCCCCATTGCCGCCATCAAAACCGGCATGCTCTACTCCCGCGAAATCATCGCCGCCGTCTGCGACCTGCTCGCTGGCTGCAAAATCCCGCTCGTCGTCGATCCCGTCATCATCGCCACCAGTGGCGACCCGCTGCTCAAAGCCGACGCCATCGCCCTCTGCCGCGAGCGCCTTTTCCCCCTCGCCACGCTCATTACGCCGAATCTCGACGAAGCCTCCACGCTCCTCGGCCGCCCCGTCACCAGCCTCGCCGAAATGCGCGTCGCCGGCGCGGAACTCACCGCGCGCCACGGCACCGCGTTTCTTTTGAAAGGCGGCCACCTGCGCGGCGCAGTCGCCACCGACCTGCTTTTCGCCGGCGGCAAAGTCGCGGAATTCAGCGCGCCCTTTGTCCCCGGCGTCTCCACGCACGGCACCGGCTGCACCTACTCCGCCGCCATCGCCGCCGGCCTCGGCAAAGGCCTCGCGCTCCACGATGCGGTCGCCGAGGCCAAGCGATATGTCACCGCCGCGGTTACAAACTTCCTCCGCTGGGAAAAAGACGGCCGCACCACCGACGCGCTGAACCACCAGGCCCGGCTGCCTCATTCCGGCTCCGCGGGACTTTAGGGGAAGCTGGCAGCTTCCCCTGCAGTCCCGCGGCGCCGGAAGCTGCCCCGTTCTTTCTTTTGTCGCCGGGCGCGCTGTGAAATAAGCGGCGCGGCGCATCCGCCGCCCGCCCGCCATGACTCCCGAAGCCCGCTTCCTCACCCTCCAGCTCGAACTCCCGCCCGCGCCGCAACCCGTCGCCGTTTACAAGCCGCTCGTGGTCGCGGGCCGCATGGCCTACGTCTCGGGCCACGGCCCGTTGCGCGCGGACAAAACGCTCATCACCGGCGTGGTCGGGGGCGACCTCTCGCTCGACGAAGGCCGCGCCGCCGCGCGCCAGGTGGGTCTCGCGATTTTGGCCACACTGCGCGCCCAACTCGGCAGCCTCGACCGCGTGCAGCGCGTGGTGAAAGTGCTCGGCATGGTCAACAGCGCGGCGGATTTTTACGACCACCCGAAAGTCATCAACGGGTGCAGCGAACTCTTCGCCGAAGTATGGGGGCCGGACGACGGCGTGGGCGCACGCAGCGCCGTGGGCATGGGGCCGCTGCCGGGCAACATCGCCGTCGAGATCGAGGCGATCTTCGAGTTGCATTGAGATGGACTGGTTCTGCTTGTCGAACGAAGGCGATGTGCCCTCGCCCGCGCTGCTCATCTTCGAGGAGCGGGTGAATGCAAACCTGCGGCTGATGCTCGAAATCGCGGGCGGCCCCGCGCGACTGCGCCCGCATGTGAAGACGCACAAACTCGGCCCGCTCGTCACTCGGCAGCTCGCGCTCGGCATCACGAAATTCAAATGCGCCACCATTGCCGAGGCCGAGATGTGCGCGCTCGCCGGAGCGCCCGATGTGCTGCTCGCCTTCGCGCCCGTCGGGCCAAACATCGCACGCTTTTGCCAACTCAACGCCGCCTTCCCGGCGACGCATTTTTCCACCATCGCCGACGACCGCGACCAGATCCACGCGCTGAGCGCCGCGGCCAGTGTCGCACGGCTCACGCTCGACGTTCTGCTCGATGTCGATTGCGGCATGCACCGCACCGGCATCGCGCCGGACGCGGCGCTCGAACTCTACCGCGAACTCAGCACGAGCGCGGGTCTTCGCGCCGCTGGGCTGCACGCGTACGACGGCCATATCCACGAGCCCGATCCCGCGATGCGGCGCGCACAGTGCGACGCGGCTTTTGCGCCGGTCCTCGCGCTGCGCAGCGCGATGGTAAAAGCCGGCCTGCCCGTGCCCGCGCTTGTCGCGGGCGGCACGCCCACGTTTCCCATCCACGTCGCGCACGCCGACCGCGAGTGCAGCCCCGGCACCTCGGTGCTGTGGGACTTCGGCTACGGCGACAAATTTGCCGACCTGCCCTTCCAATGCGCGGCGGTGCTGCTCGCGCGCGTGGTCAGCAAGCCCGGCCCGCACTTGCTCTGCCTCGATCTCGGCCACAAAGCCGTCGCCGCCGAAAACCCGCCGCCGCGCGTGCGTCTGCTCGAACTGCCCGACGCCACCGCCGTCATGCACAGCGAGGAGCACCTCGTCATCGAGACCCCGCGCGCCGCGGAGTTTGCCGTGGGCGATGCACTGCACGGCATCCCGCGCCACGTCTGCCCGACCGTGGCGCTGCACAGCGAAGCCGTCGTCGTGCGCGGCGGCGCGGCGGACGAGCGCTGGCCCATCACGGCCCGCGCCAGGAGCATCACCATTTGAACGATGACGCACGCCGACTTGCTCCTGCTCGGTGCCGCGCTCGCGGCGGTCGGGCTGCTGGTCGCGCTGGTCACGCTGTGGAAAGTGAATCCCTTCATCGCGCTCGCGCTCGCCTCGCTCGTCGTGGGCGGCAGCGCCGTGGCGCTCGGCGTGAAAGTCTTGCCGGCAGCCGGCGGCGAGCTGCGGGCGATGACCATGCCGGACGTCGTCGAGGCTTTTCAAACCGGCCTCGGCAAAACGCTCGGCGGCATCGCCGCGGTACTCGCGCTCGGGACGATTCTTGGAAAATTCCTCGCCGAGTCCGGCGGCGCGGAAGTGCTGGCGCAGCGCTTCACGCGCCTCTTCGGCCCGCAGCGCGTGGTGCTCTGCATCATCGCGCTCGCGCTCGCCGTCGGCCTGGCCACATGGTTTGCGGTCGGTCTGGTGCTTTTGCTGCCCATCCTGCTCACGCTCACGCGCGAAACCCGCCGGCCCTTTCTGCTGCTCGCCATCCCGCTTTTTTCCTTTCTCTCGGTCATGCACGGGCTGATGCCGCCGCATCCCGGCCCGGTCGTGGCGATTGAAAAACTCCACGCCAGCATGGGCCAGGTTTTGTTGTGGGGCTTCGTCATCGGCATCCCCGTCGCCACGCTCGCCGGGCCACTGTTTGCGCGCCTCGCCGTCCAGCACGTCAGCGCGATGGCCCCGGAGTGCATCGTCGATGATGAGCGTGAGCGCGACACCTGGCCGGGCTTTTGGCTCACGCTGCTGTCCATCCTGCTGCCCGTGCTGCTGATGCTCGTGGGCACCGCGGTCGAGCTGTCGCACACGCAGGCCACCGCGCTCGGCAAGGCCGGACTTTTCATCGGCCACCCGACTATCGCGCTGCTCATTTCGGTGATCTTTGCGTCGTGGTCACTCGGCACGCGCTGCGGCTTCAACGCGGCACAGTTGCTCGGCTTTACCGAGACGGCCATCGCCACCATCGGCCTCACGCTGCTCGTGGTCGGCGGCGGCGGCGGCTTCGCGCGGGTGCTCACGGATTGCGGTGTCGCGCGGTCGCTTGGCGAACTGGCGAAAGGCGCGGGGCTTTCGCCGCTGATCTACGGTTGGCTGGTCGCGGCCTTCATCCGCGTGGCCACGGGCTCGGCCACGGTTTCGATCACGGTCGCCGCGGGCCTGCTGGTGCCGGTGGTCGCGGAGCATCCCGAGGTGAATGTCGAGCTGCTCATCATCGCCATGGGTTGCGGCTCGCTGTTCCTGTCGCACTTGAACGACGGCGGTTTCTGGATCGTGCGCGACAGCTTGGGCCTCACCGTCGGCCAGACGCTGCGGACGTGGACGGTCAGCACCACGATCATCGGCCTCGCCGGCCTCGCCCTCACGCTCGCCACGCACGCGCTGTGGCGGATGTTTGCCCACTCGCCATGATTTTCGACGCCCATCTCGATCTCGCGATGAACGCCATCGAATGGAACCGCGACCTCACGCGGCCCGTCGCCGAAATCCGTGCGACCGAAGCGCACTTGCGCGACAAGCCGGATCGCGGGCACGGCACCGTTTCGCTACCGGAAATGCGGCGTGCGGGCATCGGCCTTTGCGTGGCTACGCAAATCGCGCGCGTCGAGCACGACGCGTGGAGCCCGGTCGCCGGCTGGCGCTCGCCCGCGCAGGCGTGGGCGATGACGCGGGCGCAGCTCACCTGGTATCGCGCGATGGAAGAAGCCGGCGAGATGGTGCAAATCCGCGACCTCGCCGGGTTGGAAAAGCACCTCGCGCTTTGGACGGCGGACGACCCCGCGCGGCTGCCCATCGGCTACATCCTTTCGCTCGAAGGCGCGGACTCGCTCATCACCCCCGCGCACCTCGAACGCTCGGTGGGCGAAGGTTTGCGCGCCATCGGCCCCGCGCACTACGGCCCCGGCGTCTACGCAAACGGCACCGACGCCACCGGCGGCTTCAACGCCCGCGGGCGCGCGCTGCTGCGCGAAATCTCGCGGCTCGGGCTGATCCTCGATGTCACCCATCTCTGCGACGACTGCTTTTGGCAGGCGCTCGATCTTTTCCCCGGCCCCGTCTGGGCCAGCCACCACAACTGCCGCGCCCTCGTCCCGCACAACCGCCAGCTCAGCGACGCCATGATCCGCGCCCTCATCGCCCGCGGCGCAGTCATCGGCGCCACGCTCGACGGCTGGATGCTGACGCCCGGCTGGGTGCGCGGCAAAACGACCCCGCAATCCGCTGGCCTCACGCTTGCCCAACTCGTCGAGCACCTCGACCACATCTGCCAGCTCGCCGGCAGCGCGCGCCACATCGGCATCGGCTCCGATCTCGACGGCGCGTTCGGCACCGAGCAGACCCCGCAAGACCTCGACACCATCGCTGATGTCCCCCGCCTCGCGGGCTTGTTGCAAGAGCGCGGCTACTCCACCGCGGATGTAGAAAACATCATGCACGGAAACTTCGTGCGCTTCCTGTGCATGGCGTGGGCTTGACTGCGGGCGTTAAGGCTTTGTCGCCTGCTCCAGCTTCTTGGTGAAGTCTTCCAAAGCCGCCTTCCCATCGGCGAGATTGCCCTTGGTGCGAATCGCCTCGATGGCCTGATCGAGTGCCTTGTCCAATTCTGTCCAAGTCGCCGCGCTTTTGGCCTTCATGGCCTTCTCCTTCCGATCCCAAGTCTTCTCCAGCTCCGTAATTTTCGTCACCGCTTCCGGCTTCTTGCCAGCGGTGGCGGCGGCGAGAGCGGCGGTGGCTATCGTTTTAAGTCCCGCGGTTTCCTCTTTGCCATAAACCGCACCAGACGCCGGTGCCGCAGTCGCGGCGTTAGGCGCAGCGGCGCGGCATGGTGCATTGACAAGGCCCCCGGCAAAAGCAGCGGCGGCAATGAGAGTCGTGATTGCGAGTTGATGTGTTTTCATGGGTTGGTTGTGAACCGCTGCGACCACATTTGCAAACCTTCAAATCGCTCCTGCCACGCTGGAAAGGCGGCTGAAATATCTGCTCGCGCAAGCCGGGTGGAGCGGCGCGGATGTCGGGCGGTTTCCCAGCCTCGACGGGACGATGGGCCATAAAATCCTGCGCGGGGAGCGCAAGCTCACGGTGGCGCATGGAAAAAACTGGCGGCGGCCTTCCATCTGAGCCCGAGCTACTTCATCGCGTAAGCCGTTGCTGAGCGCGGAGCGGACGGTTTAGAAAAGGTTGGCAGCCGAGTCGGCCCGCTGGTAGCAGAGGCGAAGAACGGCCTCATCTTCATGCTCAACAGTATCCATCTGAAAAACTTCCGGGCCTTCCGAGACACCGAGATCGGTCCGTTCAACCGTGTCAATTTGATTGCTGGTTTGAATAACACGGGAAAGACCGGATTGCTGGAGGCGATCTTTTTGGCGGTAAGCGATCAACGTCTCGGAGGCGACCTTACCCCAGAAAAATTACCCACGCTTTTTCGCACGTTTTCCCAGAATGCTGACGTGGTTGAAAATTTTTGGCGCTGGCTGATCAAAGATAAGCAGGTTGGCAAAGATGTAGTTATCGCAACCTTTGATGATCTATCACATGAGAGGTGGGCGGTGCTATCGGTCAAAGAGACAAGTCAGATAGACATGGGATTTCCGCTCATACATATTGGGATGCTAGGTCACTTAAGGTCTTACAAACCAGCGTCCTCATCCGCACCGAATCTCAAGACAGCCATTTTTT
>JANXWQ010000296.1 GCA_025351065.1 Chthoniobacter sp.
GCCGGAGCTTGCTCACGAGGGAATCCATGGCCCCCGAACGCCGGCAGTGTGCGCCCTCCTTCCCCCGCGCATTCGCCGTGCGGTGAGTGGCGACCGGGGATTTCCCGGCCGCATTCGCCGCGCGCCGGGAGGGGGCCGGCACTTTCCCCTCCGCAGTCGCCACGGGGCGAAGGGTGCCGGGGAACTTTCCCCTGGCTTTGGTCGCGCGGAGAATGGCGGGCGGAAGTTTCCTCCGGCCATTCCTCGCGTCCCGAGTGCGCCGGGGAACTTTTCCGCCGCCCTTGGCCGCGTCCCGAATGGGCACCGGAAAGTTTCCCCGGCGTTTCGCCGCGTCCCGAATGGCCGGAAAAAAGTTCCGGGAGCCGTTTTGGATAAGAATAAATGCTTTACGAAACTTTGTGCATTAGTTCCTGACATCCCGAACTGTGTAAAAATCCCGCCATTTTCAAAAAGTGATCCGCCGCAGCCGCCGGGCAGCCTGTGCGGAGAGGGGCGGAAGAAGCCGGTCGGCTCCGTGGCGTGCGGCAAACCCCGGCGGTCACGTGCTGCACTGGACCCGAAACTCGCAAGCGTGTCATCCTGAGCGGAGTTTCGCCGTGGAAAGGCGGGGCGAAACTGCGCGGCGCCCGCCTTTCCGCCTCCGCTCCGCTCAGGATGACAGGCTTTGTTTTGTACCGCGGCGCGGTCATCGCGCTGGCCATGGCTTTTCCAAACATGTGGAAGCACTGACCGGAAGCGCGGCGCGCAGCACCTCCACCGCGCGGTCGAGTTCGGCTTCGGTGTTGTAAAAATGGGGGCTGAAGCGGAGGTAGTCGCGGCCTTCGCGGTCGTGGCGGAGGGAGGCGATGACGTGCGCTTTTTCTAGCGCCGAGAAAAGCGCGGCGCTGCTGGCAGTGGCGTGGCGAAAGGTGGTGATGCTGGTGGCGTGCGGGCCGGAGCGCGGGCCGAGGATTTGGAAACCGAGCGGTTCGATTTGGCGGACGAGGTGCGCTTTCAATTCGAGGAGCCGCACGGCGACGGTGTCCATGCCGTGCGCGAGGAAGGCGTCGAGGGCGGCGCGCATGCCGAGGATGCCGGCGATATTGAGCACGCCGGGCTCGTAGCGCTGGGCGGTGGGGACGAAGTCGATGCGGTCCTGCGCGAGGTAATTCGGCGACTGCACATTCCACGCGCCGAGGAGCGTGGGGCGGAGTTTTTCAAAATGCTCCCGCCGCACATAGACGATGCCGATGGCGAGCGGGCCGAGCATCCATTTGTGGGCGTCGGCGCTGAGGAAGGCGACGTGCGCCTTTTCCACGTCGAGCGGGAAGGCGCCGAGCGTCTGGATGGCATCGAGGGAAAAGAGCACGCCGCGGGCGTGGAGCAGGCTGCCGATGGCTTCCGCGTCGATGCGGTAGCCGGTGAAAAAATGCGCGCTGGCGAGGGCGACGAGTTTGGTCTTGGGCGAAAGCGCCTGCGCGACCAGCTCGGGCGTGATTTCGCCGGGCGCGGCGGGTTCGAGATAGCGGACGGTGACGCCGCGGCGGCGGAGTTCGATCCACGGATAGACGTTGGCGGGGTAGTCGCCGTGGTAGCAGAGGACTTCGTCGCCGGGCTGCCAGTCGAGGCCGTTGGCGAAAAGCGAGAGGCCGAGCGAGGTGGGGCCGAGCAGGGCGATTTCATCGGCGTGCGCGCCGATGAGCTGCGCGCAGGAGCGCCGCGCGAGTTTCACGTCGCGGAGCACGTCGCCGAATTCCTGATGATTCTGCGAGGACGCGCGCGTGTAGTCGCACACGGCGTCGGCGACGTAGCGCGGCAGCGCGGTCACGCCGGCGTGGGCGAAGAAGATTTTGTCGCGGCAGATGGGGAAGAGATCGCGGCGGCGGGCTTCGTCGGGGAAAAGATTCATCGGGAAAAGAGAGGGCCACAAACGCGCGCGGAACGCACCGGAAAAGCGGAGATTTTTGCGTCCACGAAAAACACGAAAGAACACGAAAATAGGATTCCGATTTCGTGTCCTTTCGTGCCTTTCGTGGACCTCCTCCGGCAAAAGATTCGTTTGCGCGCCCCGACCCGGCCCGTAGTTTCACCGCCTTTATGCTCAATGAGGACACGATCCATTACGCGATCGAAAACACCGAGGTCATCGTCGCCCCGCAGCGGCGCATCGCCACGTTTGGCGACACGAGCTTCCGCTTTTTCCTCGTCACGGAGCTGATGGACAGCGTGGGCCAGGTGCGGGTGCGCGACGGGCGGCTGCACGCGGAGCGCCCGCAGATCATCGCGCCGGGGCAGATTCACCGGATGCTGGCCGAGGGTTTCGGCGAGCGCGCGGAGGCTTTCGTGGAATGGCTGCGCGAAAATGCGCCGCAGCTCGCGGCGCTGAAATACGGCTTCCAGTTTCGCAAGTCCGACGTGTCCGACAACGTGCTCCACGGCTCGCTGGAGGAAGTGCTCGGCCGTCTGCGCGAGGACGTGGAGCGTTCGGAAGATCCGCTCAGCGCGATCATTCACGGCGTGGACGAAGGCTGGGACATCTGCCTGCTGAAATTCGCCGCCGACATGATCCAGGAGTCCTCCGGCGGCAATCTCGGCGATTTCAAAAAGCGCGGGCTGCTCTGAAATAATGCGCCGCTTCGGCAGCGAAACGCGGGCGCG
>JANXWQ010000317.1 GCA_025351065.1 Chthoniobacter sp.
GGGCGGCGGGTTTCGCGCCGCGGCTCGCCTACACGCCGAGTCTCATCGGCACGGTGCTGAGCTACGTGGAGGCGGGCGCGGGCGTAGGCATCGTGCCGGACTCGGTGATGACGCCGGACACGCCGCTGCGCTTCGTGCCGCTGCGGCCCGTGGTTGCCATCCCGCTCGTGCTCGTCTGGCCAGAGGACGAGGACACGCCTGCGGTGCAGCGCTTTCGCGAACTGGTGGTCGCGTGGCAGAAGTCCGGGAAGCTGTGGAAGGCGTGAAACGGCTTTAGCATTTGCCCCCACCAAGGAGCGCCGCTACACCACGCGCGCATGTTGCACGAACTCCTCCACACCTGGCTCGGCTGGGTCGAAAACTTTGGCTATCTCGGCGTCGTCATCCTCATGGCGATGGAAAGTTCGATCTTTCCCGTGCCGAGCGAAGTCGTCATTCCGCCTGCGGCGATCATGGCGGCTTCGACGGGAAAAATGTCGCTCGCCGGCGTCATCCTCGCGGGCACTTTCGGTTCGTGGCTGGGCTCAACGATCACGTATTTCGTCGCGCGCGCGGTCGGGCGGCCGGTGGTGGAAAAGTGGGGCAAATACTTTTTCATCCCGCCGGCCAAGCTCGCGCGCGCCGAGGTTTTCATGCACCGCTACGAGGCGGGCGGCATCTTTTTCGCGCGGCTGCTGCCGGTCATCCGGCATCTCATTTCCATCCCCGCGGGGATCATCCGCATGGGCTTTGGAAAATTCAGCCTGCTTACAACGGTCGGCGCGGCCATCTGGTGCTCGGTGCTCGCAAAGCTGGGTGAGAAAATCGGACGGGGGCTGGAGAAAGACAAACCCATCGACCCCCTCCAACTCATTGATGCGGTGAAGCGCGAATCGCATCTCATCATCGGCATCGTCCTGCTCGTCGGCGTGCTCTATTTCGTGGGCATGAAAATCACCGCGCCGAAGCGCGAGACGTGAAGTGAGGGATCGAAACCGCGCGCGCCTCGGATTTGCCGGCCTCGGCACCTGCGTCTTTTCACCAAAACAAAACACCCGGCGCGTGAACGCCGGGTGTCTCGAATTCTTGGGCTCGCGGAAGCGGGTTACTTCGGCGCGGCGTCGGCAGCCGGGGCCGCCTCGTTTTGCTGGATGTTGTATTTGGTGACGATCGCTTTGGCGTCCTCGTCGGTTTTGCCGAGGAGGAGGAGGTCGAGGATGATCGCCTGGGCTTTGTTTTTGATTTCGGCGACTTGCTTGATCGCGGGCTCACGTTTCGAGACGGAGTCGATGAGTTGCGCCTTGCCGTCCTGCAGCGCGGATTTCTGGCGAAAAGCGCCCTGCGTCTGGATGATCATGATCATGGCCATGGCGCAGGAGAGCAGCGCGAAGGGCAGTTGGATCGAAGGGCTGGACGGCGCGTAGGTGGGCGCGGGTTCGGCGTAGGAGTAGTCGGCGTCGGAATCGGGATTCATAGTGCGGAAATTATTTCGGTGCCGGAGTGTTACCGGGGGCGACCTGGACGTTGTAGCCGTATTTGGAAAGGAGGGCCTTCATCTTTTCATTCTTGAGGGAGGCGTTGGCCATGTCCTTGAGCACGCCCTGCTCGAAGGTCTGGCTGAGGCGGCCGGCGTTGTCGATTTCGGCCTGCTGCGCCTGGATGGCCTGCTGCTGCTTTTGCACCTCGGTCTGGAGGGTTTGGTTGGAGAGGCCGACGGCGAAGACGACGATGCTCAGGATGAGGCACAAGGCCGACGCGCCGACCGAAATGTAGAATGGGACTTTCATGCGGACGGTGCTTTTCGGTTAGGGATGCGGGGGGCGCCAAGGGACAATTTTTCCGCCCACGGGCCGGGCGGCGCAGGACTGGCGCTCGATAAGCCGCACGGCGGGCACGATCTTGCGCGGCACGGGCGCGGGGGCGTCGTGGACGAGGCGGTCGATCTCGCGGACGCCGAGTTCGCCCATTTCTTCGGCGGGCAAATGCACGGTGGTGAGCGGCGGCAGGGTCATTTGCGCGCCGGGGTCGTCGCCGCAGCCGATGACGCTGAGCGCGCCGGGCACGGCGAGGCCGCGCGCCTGGGCCTGGGCGAGCACGCCGGCGGCGGCGGCATCGCTCAGGCAGAAAATGGCGGTCGGCTGCGGTTTGCGCGCGAGCATTTCGCCGAGCGCGGCGCGGCCAGCCTCGGCGGTGAGGTCGCCGTAGATGATGTGCTGGGTGTCGAGCGGCACGCCGAGTTCCTCGCAGGCCAGGCGCACGCCGTGGTTCAGCTCGATGACCCGCGGATCAGTCGCGCCGAACGGGCCGGAGACGATGCCGATGTTGCGGTGCCCGAGTTTGCCCAGATGCCCAAAGGCGAGGCGCGAGGCGAGCGCGTAGTCGGGCACGAAGCTGACCACGCCCGGCAGCGCCACGTCGGCGCCGAGGCTGATGACGGGCAGGCCGCGCCGGGTCAGCGTTTCAAACAGCGACGGGTTCGGCTGGCCGCAGACGAGAAATTTCGAGCACACGCCCAGGCGCACGGCCTGCGGCAGTGCGGCGCTGTCGGCCAGATAGTCCGCTGCCGGGTCGTAAAGCGCGAGGCTGAGCGGCTGCGTGGGAGCGGGGATCGCGCCCATGATGGCGGCGGCCAGCCGCATGATCTGCGGATCGCGCAGCCCGCCCGCCACGGTGCGGTCGAGCAGCAGGCAAAACTCGCCCATCTCGGGATACATGCGCACCACGGCGCGCAGGTCGTTGGGCACGTAGCCCAGCTCGCGGCAGACTTTGAAAACGCGCTCGCGGGTTTTGTCGCTGACGCGGATGCCGTAGTCGCGGTCATTGAGCAGCGACGAGATGGCACCCTGCGAAACGCCCGCTGCCTTGGCGATCTGCGCCATGGTGATGGACTTGTGCAAGTCATCAAAATTCTTCGGGATGGTGCTGACACTGTTCCCTGGGTCACCCCGTTTCGGCGACTCTCCCGCGTTGGGCAAATTCATGGTGTGAGCAGAAACGTCGGGCGTGGATTGCACAAGCGCAAAACCTGCGGTGGGCGCACAAACTTAGGATTTCAGGCCCGCGCCTGGCCGGGTTTTTGGGAAAACGGCGGACGGGGATTGCGCTCGGCAGCGGCATCCGCGATGGGTGCGGCCATGTCTCTGAGCCGCTGGATTTTGCCCGCACCGACCGACCCCGCCGCCGTGCAGCGGCTGGTGCGAGAGGCGGGCGTGGCGCGCTTCGTGGCCGAGGTGCTGCTGCGGCGCGGGGTGCTCTCGCCAGCGGAGGCGCAGCGCTTTCTCGATCCGCGGCTGAAGTCGCTCAGCGACCCTTTTGCCCTGCCCAATATGGACGCGGCGGTGACGCGCATTTTCGCCGCGCTCGACGGCGGCGAAAAAATCGCGCTTTACGGCGACTACGATGTGGACGGCGTCACCTCGCTCGCGCTGCTCACCCGCGTGCTGCGGGCCTATGGCGCGGAAGCCCCGTGTTTCCTGCCTCTCCGGGCGGATGAAGGCTACGGCTTGAGCCCGGACGGCGTGGCGCGCTGCGTGGCGGAGCACGCGCCGCGGCTGCTCATCGCGGTGGATTGCGGCACGTCGTCGGTCGCGGAAATCGCCGCGCTGCAAGCGCAGGGCGTGGACGTGATCGTGATCGACCACCACGAATGCAAGGACGCGCTGCCGCCCTGCGTCGCGCTGGTGAATCCCAAGCTCGGCGAAGATTTTCACTACCTGTGCAGCGTCGGGCTCGTCTTCAAAACCGCGCACGCGCTGCTCAAGCGGCGGCCCATCGCCGGCTTCGACCTGCGCGCGCATCTCGACCTCGTGGCGCTCGGCACCGTGGCCGACCTCGTGCCGCTGCGGGAGGAAAACCGCGCGCTGGTGAAACGCGGCCTCGTCCAACTCGCCGACACGCGCTGGGTCGGGCTGCGCGAGCTGATCGAAGTCAGTGGGCTGCGTCCGCCGTTCACGCCGCCGAACATCGGCTTCGGCCTCGCCCCACGGCTGAACGCCGCCGGCCGCCTCGGCACCGCGCAGGACGCGCTGGAGCTTTTGCTGACCGACGACCCCGCGCGCGCCCGCGCCATCGCCGCCAGCCTCGACGCGCAAAACCGCGAGCGCCGCGGCGTCGAGGACGACGTGTTCCGCCAGGCTGAGGCGCAGCTCGCCGAGACACCCGGTGCGGAGAGCGACGCGGCTATCGTCGTCGGCGCGGCGGGCTGGCACACCGGCGTCATCGGCATCGTCGCCTCGCGGCTGCAAAAGCGGCACCACCGGCCCGTGCTCGTCATCGGCTTCGACGAGACCGGCACCGGCAAAGGCAGCGGGCGCAGCATCGCCGGGCTCTCGCTCGTCGCGGCGCTCGCGGCGTGCGGGGAATTTTTGGAAAAGCACGGCGGGCATGAGATGGCTGCGGGTCTCACCATTCAATACGAGCACTTCGCCGAATTCCGCGCCGCCTTCCTCGCCCACGTCCGCGCGCAACTTTCGCCCGAGCAGCTCCAGCCCCGCCTCCACCTCGACGCCGAACTCACCCTCGGCGAAATCGACTACGAACTCCTCGCCCACC
>JANXWQ010000331.1 GCA_025351065.1 Chthoniobacter sp.
GCGCGAGATCGACCGCTTCGTCACCGCCCTCGACAGCGTGCTCACCGAGTGCCGCAGTTTCCCCGGCCCCATTTGGGATCTCGGCTCAAACTTCATCCGCCACTCGCTGAAACGCTCCACCGTCGAGCCCGCGGGCGCGGCCTGACGTTGCCGCCGCAAGGCTCTGGACTGCGGCGGCATTTGCGCGCGACATCCGCGGGCTGATCTTTCATGTTCCAGCGCACATGAAACCCCACTGGAGCGGCGTCTTCCCCGCCATCACCACGCAAATGCATCACGACGGCTCGCTCGACTACGAGGCCACCGCGCAGCACCTCGAAGCACTCATCCGCTCCGGCATCACCGGCATCGTCGTGCTCGGCTCGCTCGGCGAAAACCAGGCGCTCGAGCCGGTGGAAAAACGCCGCCTCATCCAACTCGCCGTCGGCGTCGTGAAAGGCCGCATCCCCGTGCTCAGCGGCGTCGCCGAGAACAGCACCGCCGCCGCGATGACATTTGTCCGCGACGGCGAGCGCCTCGGCCTCGACGGCTTCATGCTCCTCCCCGCGATGATCTACAAAACGCCCGACCCGCGCGAAACCCTCGCCCATTTCCGCGCCGTGGCGCGCACCACCGGCCTGCCGATCATGATCTACAACAACCCGATCAGCTACGGGAACGACATCACCCCGGCGATGTTCGCGCAGCTCGCCGACGTGAAAAACTTCGTCGCGCTCAAGGAGTCGAGCGGCGACACCCGCCGCATCACCGACCTGCACAACACCGTCGGCGACCGCTACGCCATCTTCACCGGAGTTGATAACCTCGCCCTCGAAAGCGCCATCCTCGGCATCGACGGCTGGGTCGCCGGCACCGGCATCGCCTTTCCCGCCGAGAACCAACGCCTCTGGGAACTGATGCAAGCCGGGCGCTGGGACGAGGCGCGCAAAATCTACCGCTGGTTCACGCCGCTGCTGCACCTCGATGTGCATGTGAAATTCGTCCAGTACATCAAGCTCGCCGTGCAGGAGTGCGGCCTCGGCAAAGAATGGGTGCGCGCCCCGCGCCTCCCGCTCACCGGCGCGGAGCGCAAAGCCGTGCTCAAGATCATCCACGACGGCATCGCCGCGCGCCCGAAAATCCTGAAGCGGAAGATTTGATGCGCGTCATTTCGTGGAATGTCCGACATGGTGGAGGCAATCGCGTTGCCGCAATCATCGACAGCCTGGCCGCATACGAAGCCGATGTCATTGTGCTCGTAGAGTTTCATCAGGGACCGACCGGCCAAGCGCTTCGTTTTGCTTTGGATAGACTCGGTTTCAAAAACCAGGCAACCGCTCCAGCAGGGCTAAAACAAAACAGCGTTCTCGTTGCCGCGCGTCTGCCCTTCGCTCCGCTCGTTTTGCCCGGTATTTCTGAGAGTGACGGACACCGCGTGGTTGGTGTGCGCTTCGACGACTTCGATCTGTTCGGTTTCTACTTCGCCAATCAGGAAGCGAAGATCCCGCTTTGGCAAACGCTCGTCGCTGCCGCCCCGGCGCTTGTCCAAAACCGCACGCTACTCGTCGGTGATTTCAACACGGGACGTCATCGCTTCGACGAAACGGGCTCGACTTTTTGGTGTGCCGAGTATTTCGAGGCGCTGCTCGCCGCCGGCATGGTGGACGCGTGGCGGCACACGCATGGCGATGCGACGGAATGGACTTGGTTCAGCAGTCATGGCAACGGCTTTCGCCTCGATCACGCCTTCGTCACAGCACCACTGCTGGCCAGTTTGAAAGCCGCGCGTTACTCGCACACCGAGCGCGAAGCTAGGATCTCTGACCATTCCATGTTGGTTGTCGATCTCGCCTGATCTCACACTCATGCCTTACCTCAAACGCATCGGCGTCATCGACTCCCACACCGGCGGCGAACCGACGCGTGTGGTGCTCAGCGGCGGCCCGGAACTCGGCGGCGGGAGCGTGGCGGACAAGCTGATCGTCTTCCGCGAGCGGCACGATGATTTCCGCCGCGCCGTGGTCAATGA
>JANXWQ010000339.1 GCA_025351065.1 Chthoniobacter sp.
GCGCTTACTTGTTTGTTGAGCAATGCCTTCGCGATGACTTCCGCGAGCTGGCGGTTGCCTTCCTCGCTCAAATGCACGCCGTTGATTGTGAGCGGTGACTTCGCGGCTTTGAAAAGCTCGAGCGACGGATGGAACAAATCCACGAACGCGACGCCCGCTTCCTTCGCGGCTGCTTCCATCGCCTTCGTGCAGGCTTCGAGTTGCGCGTTGTGCGCCTTGCCGTCCGGCACGTTGGGGTTCTTCGTGTCCTCGTGCGCGATGGGGCTGAAGAGCACGATGCGCGGGAAGTCCTTACCGTTCGGCTTCGCACCGCGCGTTTTTTTTACGAAATCGAGCAGCTTCTTTTTGAAGTCGTCCGGCTTGTTTTTAAACGACTCGTTGTAGCCAAAGAAAGCGAACACCACGTCCGGCTTCACGTGCCGGAGATACGCGGTCATGGACATCTGCCCGCCACTACGTGGGAAGGAGTCGGGGCGGTCGCCGCTGATGCTCATCGTGCGGAAGCGCACTTGTTCGTTAGCGATTTGGCTTTGCAGCGCCGCCTCCATCCAGCCGTCGTGCTGCATCCGGTCGGGCAAGCCGTTGCCGAGGATTGCGACGGTATCGCCTTTCTTAAACGCGAACGGCAGCGGGTCTTTGAAATCGGCGGGCACATCGGCCAGCGCGGGCTCTTGAGGCGGCGGAGTGGCTGCCTTGTCTTTGGCCTTCGCCTTTGTCTTGTCCTTCGCGGGTGCTTTGGGTGCGGAGTTGGATGTGTTGTTGTTCGCCGGGATGGGACTTTCGAAGCCCGCATACATCTCCGGCTTGATGGCACGCGCATACACACGGTCGCCAAACGTGTTCGGCTTGTAAGGGCCGACGAAAGCGACATCGAGGGTCGGGGTGATTTTCTCCTCCATGCCGAGCGCCCACAGGCAGCCGTTCAGCACGAGGCGGCGGTAGCCATCGTTCGTGATGTCCTCCGATGCGCCGTAGAGGGTGGTGAAGACGCGGCCCGTCTTGCCGTTCGCCGCTTTGTAAGTGCGCGTCCACTCGCTTGGCTGCGGCGGCTTCGTGGCATCCGCGGGCGAGTCCGGCGTCATGCCGTTCAGCGGCTGCGCCATCGTGAGGATTTCGCCGTCCGTCGGCTTGCCCACATAGCCACCCGCCTGCACCCACACGTCTTTCACGCCGCGCAGGATCGGATGCGGTGCCTTCTCTGGCACGATCGCAATGCGCGTGCTCTGCTCGTGATTCGCTCCGTAGTGCCCGACCCACGTTTGTCCGAGCACCTGATGCCCGAAGCCGGATTCGTAGCCGGACACTTTGGAAGTGTAGTTATACTTTGCGAAAGGCTCGGGCGTGCCTTTGAAGGCGTGCGTCGCGGTCCGCATACCGACCACCGGCCCGCCGCGTTTCAGGTAATCATCGAGGTGCTTCATCTGCTAGGCGGGAAGACCCTGGAATCGCAGGAACACCACTGCGAGATCCGCGCTGTCGAGCGCCTCCATCCCCGGGATACTCTGCGGCTTGCCCGCGCTGATGTTGCCGTCCTTATCAATGTCGAAGAGCACCGTGCATTTGAACCCCTGATGCTTCGCGAGAATCCGCGCGAGCGCCGGCAGCGATTCCTCCGAGCGATACTCGTGATCGCCGGCGATGAAGACGATGTGCTTGCCCTTACCGGGGCCATCCGTGCCTTCAAAGACGAGCGGCGCTGCGCCGGCGAAGCTTGCGAGCGTGAGGAGCGTGAGGAGGATGTGTTTCATGGGTGTGGGACTATGAGTTCAGTAGCGGTTACCAAAGACGAGCACGGGAGGGAGTTGATCCGTCTCCTCGCGGAATACTTCCGCTGCGCCCGGCACTTTTTCCCAGAGCAAGGTGCTGCCTTCCGCTTTTCCTCGGCGCTGCTCGTTGCCGAGCGAAATCTCCTGCGCGGCATGGCCGCTGACGAGCGCGCTGGTCTGAGTTTGGTCATGCGCGGCAAGATAGCTTGGCTTGGACGCGTCGAGTTCGGCGGTGACGGTGTAGTCGCCGAGTTTCAAGCGCACACGACCATTGCCTTCGGCGACTGGCTCCATGGGCTTGCTCTTGCCCGGCAGCACTTCGATGACGGTAAGGAAGCGGGTGGCGGGCAGCTTGTCCGAGGTCGAGATGGACACATGCCAGTTCGGCGGGTTCTTGCCGCCGCGCTTGTTTTCCTCGTCCACCGGGATGCCGAGGAACTGGTCGGTCACGCTGCCTTTCACCGGTGAAGCGCAGAACAGCCGGGCGCTGCCCACGCCCTTGTCGTTCGCGGTGGAGAACCAACTATTGCCAAGTTGCTCTGCCGGTTTGAGCGAGTGCAGCATGAAGGTCCACGTCACCGGCTTGTCGGCTTCCAGTTCGTCATAAACCAATATGTGACTGGGCCGCAGCATGACGATGTGACGACGGAAACGCGTGACACCAGGTTTGCCGAAGCCGTTCTCGCGCGTGATGGGAACGCCCAGCGCTTTCATGCCGGGCTCTAATGTTTGGTCAGGCTCGCGCACGCCGTATTTCGGAAACATGCCATTGTAGGCGTGTGATGCGTCACCGAGCACATAGCTAATGCGTTTGCCCGTGACGAAACGCGGTATCCAGCCATACGCACCGAGGTCGAAGCCCTGCATCAAGCCATCCACCATGATGGTGTTGTGCGCGCGTGAAGCCTTGTAGCTGAGCGCGTCGTGGATTTGACCGCCGTTGTAGTAGCCGGTGCGCCAGAACAGCGGTTCGCCGCCGTAGGCCACACAGAAGGCGTTTTGCGCTGGATGCAGATGTTGAAAAGAGCCGTTCACCGCCGAGCTGAAATTGACCATCAAGTTGCGGCCGGGGTCGAGGATGTCGCTGTGCATCGCCGACATTCCGACATCGCGAAAGGCCGCGGCTGATTCCGATGGTGGTTGTGCTTTGGATAAGTCAGGCGCCGCGCATTGCTTCCACATTTGCAGGACGGCCATCGCCTTGTAGCCCTTCACTAAGTCCTTGCTGAACTCATTCGCTTCGCGTCGGCCCTGAGTTTTGAAGCGCCAGAGATTTGCGGGATTCTCCGGGCACATGTGCGCCAGCATCTCGGTGAGATAGGGCACACCGGGGTTGCCATCGCCGCCGTCGCTGTATGGCACGCCGGGATTCCCCACCGCGTTCATGTAGGACATGTAATTGGGGAAGCCGGTGAACCATCGCTTGGATTTGAAGTAATTGAAGCCGGTCAGCCGGTACAGCATCCAGTTCACATGCGTCAGCGGTTCATCGTGGACCCCGAGATAGCCGTTGCCATCCATCGAGCCACCGTCGCCGCGGCTAAGCGCGGGGCTGCGGTAAAGCCACAACTCATAGGCATATTTGAACCAGTCTTCGATTTCCGGGCGATAGCGGCTGAGGATGGTGAAGCCGACGATGAGGTTCTTGATGTCGCCCTGCCAGTCGTGCTGGTTGAAGTGGGCGTGCTCCAGTTGGTCATGCAGATGCGGATGGCCGGACTTCTTTTTGTCCATCAAACTCAGCGCCGTCTCTGTGAAGGTGCGCTGCTGTTCCGCGGGCAAGTCCGTGTAGAAGGCATCGAGCATCAGCAGCGGCACTGTATTGTAAAAAGCGGGATAAGTCAGCGGCACCTGTTTGCCCAAAATGGAATAGGTCCGTGTCAGCCGCTGATTCTCCAACTCGATGGCGCGCTGCACTCCCAGCTTCTTGAACTGCTCGTCGCCCGTCAGGAGATAGCCGCGCAGCAGCGAATCCACGCGCCGCTCCTCCACAGTGAACAAAGCGCGCAGTTTGATCATGAAATACGACACCTTGGGATTCTTCCCCAGGTGAGCCGGATAGTCCTTGTCGCTGAGGTCTATTTGCACCGGGCGCTCTCCGTCCTTCAGGGCCTTCTGGGCATCGCGCTTCATCTGCTCCGCCAGTTCGGGCCAAGTCTTGTCCGGCATCATATTGCCAATGTCCGCTGCCATGCAGATGGCCACCGGGCCGCTCGTGCGCTTCTTGATGGCCGCGAGCGCTTCGTCGGCCGTCGGCGGGATCGCGGGCGAAAATGCGCGCTCATCAACGGTGAAGGAGAACACCTCTTTTGCCCAAACGGGTTTGTCCGGTGACTCCGCCGGAGCCACGCCATACGTCCAATACCAGGTGCCCGTCGTCAGCTTGCGGAACGGATTGTAGAACGACCAGCGCTTCGGGCCACTCTCGAACACGCTCGTCTTCAGTTGCGCGTCCTGGGAGAGCTTGAAGTAAAACCGGCGGTTCCACTGTTGCTGAGCGCGCTCGGATTTGTTTCCCTCCGACAACGGCACCTGCACATGCAACCACGGCGGATTCACATCCACCAATCCCTGCGGCACTGGCCGCGCCAACTCCGGTTCGCCGATGTAATCGCGCTCAATGCGAAGCTCCGATGCGCTCACCCGCCGAACGCCGTCACGAAGCGTTTCTTCATCTCCGGCGCAGCAGGTTGCCACTGCGAGGATGAGCAAGAGCGGCGAGGTGATGCCACGAGAGCGGTGAGTGAGCGTGCAGGTTGAGTTTGTCATAGTTGATGAGGTTGGTGAAAAAGATTGTCGCAACGTGGTCGTCATCGTTCGGGCATTTCGCTACTCCGCCGCTCGCAGTGGGACCACCGAGCGCCAGGTGCTGCCGTGTCGCAGTTCATCGAAACGTCCGCCCTCGCTGATGGGGATGGCGATGTTCAAGTGGTCGCGGACGTCATCGAGATAAATCGCCCGGCTGCTGACCGTCCAGTGGGTCGGCTCGATGGCTCCGGGCATTTCACCAGGGCGATACACGCGCAGGAACAACTGGTCCGCGTTCGCGTGCGAGGTGACCACTTTCCACACCACGAACACCGTTTCGCCCGCCGTCAGCGGCTCGCCTCCGCTGCTGTTGTCGCCCTCCGCAAGAATGAGCGGACGGAAAGAAGTGCCGAGTGAAAAGGCCACCCGCTGACTGCTGCCGGTTTCGGTGGTCAGCTCGAACCGCATCTTGCCCGGCTTCGGTCCTGCCGCCGCCGTGGGCGGCATCGCCCGCAGCAGGAAGCTGAAGTAGTGAACCCCATCCGCTCCGAAATCCACGGGCCGCGCGAGCTTCCGCTGTCTCGACATGCGTTGCGCACCGAAGACGAGGCTGCCGCCCTGCGAGGGCACCAGTCCGCTCATCGCCAGGCTCGCGCGTGGTTCGAACTCCATGCGCGCGTCCGCGTCCGCCGCAGGTGCTGCCTTGCGCCCGTGCCACGAGGAAAGCCAGCCCGTGCCACCGTTCAACCGCTCCGCCGGCAGCATCGCCTCGGGGTAATCGAAAGGCTCATACGCGAGCAGTTCGCCGCGAGCATCGCCGACGGGATGCGGCACGAAATCGGCAAATCGCGCGGGCTTCGCCGCAACGGTCTCCTCGGTGCCAGCGCGGAACCGTCGCGCTTCGCCAGCGACCAGCAGGGCCACCTGCCGCTTTACCTGAGCCGGATGCCATTCCACTTCGCCATCCAGCACCTGACACTCCGCCGCACCGTGCGCGTCCACCTTCACGACAAACTCCGTGCCGAGGTCCACCGCCGTTCCCTCCGCAGTC
>JANXWQ010000346.1 GCA_025351065.1 Chthoniobacter sp.
CGACGCGGTGCAGCCGAGCAGCCGCGACGGCTCCATCGGAAAACTCGCGCCTGGCGTCGCCGCGCAAATCCGCGACCCGGAGAGCGGCGCGCACCTTTCGCTCCACGCGACCGGCATGCTGTGGCTGCGCGGGCCGAACGTCTTCGAGGGCTATCTCGAAGACCCCGTGCGCACCGCCGAGGTCATCGTGGATGGCTGGTTCAAGACCGGCGACCTCGCGCGCTTCGACGAGGACGGGTTCTGCTTCATTGAAGGCCGGCTCGCGCGGTTCAGCAAAATCGGCGGCGAGATGGTGCCGCACGAAACCGTCGAGACGCACATCGTCGAGCTGCTCGGACTCGGCGGCGAAAGCGAACGCACCTGCGCGCTCACCGCCGTGCCCGATGAGGCCAAAGGCGAGGCGCTGGTTCTGCTCACCACCCGCGATTTCGACACCGCCGACCTGCGCAAAAAACTCGCCGACGCCGGGCTGCCGAACCTGTGGATTCCGCGCATCATAAAAAAGATCGACGCCATCCCCGTCCTCGGCACCGGCAAGCTCGACCTCAAACGCTGCAAAGAACTGGCGCTCGGCTGACCGCTGTTACAACTGGCCGCTTTTCCGCTTTGCCATCCGGCGAAAGGCGGGCATTTTCCCCAGCCATGCGCTCTGCCCTGCTCATTCTGCTCGCCATTTTCACCACCGCCCTCGCGCCCGTGCGCGCCCAGGACTATGTGCCGAGCGCGACGAGCGGGGAGTTCATCATCCTCACCGGCGGCGTCTCGATGTGGAAGTGGGAGAAGTGGAAGGCGCAGCCGCATGACAACTGGTGGATGAACTTTGTGCGCGCCTCGCGGCTGCGCATCGAGCAGATCCAGGCCGCCTCGCCCGGCGCGCAGATCACCTGGCTGGTCTATCGCCCCGCCTACCTCAACCGCGCCAAACAGGATAACACCGACCTTATTGGCAACATTAACAGCGTGCGCGACGCCTATCATGTGAAGCTCATTTACTTCGACAAGGCGGACGAAGTCATCAGCTACCTCAACAGCGGACAGAACCGGGCGGTGAGAAAGATCGCGGACTTTGAGTTCTTCGGGCATAGCAACAAGAAGTGCTGGATGTTTGACTACTCGAATAACATCGACAGCGCGTCGAAGGTCTGGCTGCACGAGGATGACCTGAACAAGCTCCGGCGCGGGCTTTTTTCCAACGATGCCTTTGTCAAAAGCTGGAGCTGCCACACTGGCGAAAGCATGAGCCAGCGCTGGAAGTCCGTGACTGGCGTGGCGATGATCGGCGCGATCGGCAAGACCCAGTACATGACCGACGAGCTGCCCATCCTCTCCAGTCCCAATGGCCGCTGGACGCGCTAACCTGCCATGACCCTCGCTGAACTTAAATCCATCTACGACCAGCCATTTTTTGACCTCATCCAGCGGGGCCGCAATGCCTATCTGGAGCACTGGAGTAACAACGAGGTGCAGCTTTGCACACTGCTCTCGATCAAGACGGGGGGCTGTTCCGAGGACTGCGGCTACTGCGCTCAAAGCTCCCGTTATGACACGGAGGTAAAGGCTGGCCGGCTCATGGAAACAGAAGCTGTGCTGGAGGTGGCGAAGCGCGCGCGGGAGAATGGCTCGACACGCTTCTGCATGGGTGCGGCGTGGAAGGGTGTGCGCGATGGCGATGCGAAATTCGAGCAGGTGCTCGGCACCATCCGCGAAGTCAGCAAGCTCGGCATGGAAGTCTGCGTGACTCTCGGCCAGCTAAGTCTCCCCGAGGCACGCAAGCTCAAGGAAGCCGGAGTAACTGCCTACAATCAGAACATCGACACCTCGCCCGAGTATTATCCCGAGGTAGTTACCACCCATACCTTTCAGGACCGTGTCAATACCATCCAGGCCGTGCAGGCTGCGGGGATGGACGTGTGCTGCGGCGGGATCATCGGCATGGGTGAGACCGTCCACGACCGCCTCCGCATGCTGGAGGTGCTGACTAACTTCAGCCCTGCGCCCGAGAGTGTGCCCATTAACTGTCTCATGGCCATGCCCGGCACGCCGATGGAAAGCCAGCCGCCGGTGGATGTATTCGAGCTGGTGCGCCTCGTCGCGACCACGCGCATCGCTTTGCCGAAGGCGAAAGTCCGCCTCAGCGCCGGCCGCACCCGCCTTTCGCGCGAAGCGCAAGCGCTGTGCTTTTTTGCCGGGGCCAACTCGATCTTTTACGGCGACAAGCTGCTCACGGCGAAAAACCCCGGCGCTGACGAAGACCAGCAGCTCCTCGCCGAACTCGACCTCATTCCGCAGCCGCCGCGCGTCGCGTGCCTAGCGGGAGCGATTCACACGGAGTAA
>JANXWQ010000367.1 GCA_025351065.1 Chthoniobacter sp.
CGGCGCGGCGAGCAGTTGTGGGCTTGCTTTGCGCCAGCGTTTTTTCATAAAAGCGCCCCATGAAAACTCCCGGCCAACTCCTCCTCGCTGTCTCCTGCCTCGCCCTCGCCGCGTGCTCGATCACGCCGAAGACGGATTTTGATCGCCGCACGGCGTTTGAGAATTACAAAACCTACGCGTGGGCTCCCGAGCCGCAGTCGCAGACCGCAGCCGCGAAGCACGATGAGAAAATCCGCGGCGCGGTGGATCGCGAACTCGCGACGAAGGGTTTGAAAAAAAGCGCCGGGAAGCAGCCCGATGTCTATCTCATCTACCATGCCACGGCGGGGCCAAAGGCGGACGCGAAGCACTACACAGACTGGGCGCTGCCGCAGGGCGGCGGCTCCTACGCGGGCTGGGCGGTGACGACGCAGACGGACGCGACCATCGACCTGGCGAAGCCGGGCGCGCTGGTGCTGGATTTCGTGGACGCGCGGCGGCGGCAGCTCGTGTGGCGGAGCGTCGCGCCGCAGATCATCGAGCGCCCAAAGCTGGACGATCCGCAGCGCATCGCTGGCGCGGTCAAGGCGATGCTGGCTGGTTTTCCGCCGAAGAAGTAGGCGCGCAAAACGTCCGCTTGGCGGGAGGGTGCGGCGGCTTTAGGCTGCGCGCCCTTTTATGAAAAAAGCCGCGAAGAAAACCGAAGGAATCTGCCATCTCGCCGGAGCCGGGCCGGGCGACCTCGGGCTCGTCACGCTGCGGGTGAAGGAGGTCGTGGAGCGCGCGGAGGTGATCGTCTATGACTACCTGTGCAACCCGGAAATCCTGCGCTGGGCGGCGGCGGATGCGGAGGTCATTTACGTGGGGAAAAAGGCGGGCGCGCATACTTTGAAGCAGGAGGAAATTGACGCGCTGCTCGTGGAAAAAACGCGGGCGGGGAAGCGGGTGGTGCGGCTGAAAGGCGGCGATCCGTTTTTGTTCGGGCGCGGCGGGGAGGAGGCGGAGGCGCTGGCAGAGGCGGGGTTGCGTTTTGAAATTATCCCAGGCGTGACTTCGGCACTGGCGGCTCCGGCGTACGCGGGCATCCCGGTGACGCATCGTGACCACGCGGCGCAGCTCACCATTTTCACCGGCCACGAAGACCCCGCGAAGACGGAAAGCTCGCTCGATTTTGTGCAGCTAGCGGCGACGCCGGGGACGAAGGTGATGCTGATGGGCGTGGAGCGGATCGGCGCGATCACGGCGAAGCTGATGGAGCACGGCGCGGCGAAAACGCTGCCGGTGGCGCTGGTGCGGTGGGGGACGACGGGGCGGCAGCAGACGTTGCGCGGCACGCTCGCGGACATTGCGGCGAAGGTCGCGGAGACGGGCTTCAAAGCGCCGGCAGTGGCGGTGTTTGGCGATGTGGTGAAGCTGCGGGAAAAGCTGAACTGGTTCGAGACGCGGCCGCTTTTTGGCAAGCGTATCGTGGTCACGCGCACGCGGCAGCAGGCCGGTGTGCTGAGCAGCGGGCTGCGCGCGCTGGGCGCGGATGTCTTTGAACTGCCGACGATCCGCATCGAGCCGCCGAAGGATTTGTTCGAGTTTGGCCAGCTCGTGCAGGACACGCACAGCTATGACTGGCTGGTCTTCACGAGCCCGAATGGCGTGACCGCGTACTTCGAGATGTTTTACAAAATTTTCAACGACGCGCGGGAGATTGGCGGCGTGCGCATCGCGGCCATCGGGCCGGCTACGGCGGCGCGGGTGCGGGAGTTTCACCTCCATGTGGATTTGCAGCCGGAGGAGTTTGTGGCCGAGGCGGTGGTGAAGGCTTTTCAAAAGGACAGCTCGGTGGAAAACCAGCGCATCCTGCTCGCGCGGGCCGAGCAGGCGCGCGACGTTTTGCCGCGCGAACTGACGAAGCTCGGCGCGATCGTGGACGAGGCCATCGCCTACCGCACGGTGCCGGAGACGGCGGATGTGAGCGGGGGCATCGCGCGGTTTCGGGAGGAAGGCGCGGATCTAATCACGTTCACGAGTTCCTCGACGGTGGAAAATTTCATGGCCCTCAAGCTGTCGCTGCCGGTGGGTTTGCAGACCGCGTCCATCGGCCCGATCACCTCGGCGACGATGCGCGAGCACGGGCTGAAGGTGGATGTGGAGGCGAAACAGTTCGACATTCCAGGGCTGACGGCGGCGATCCGTGACTATTTTGGAGCGTAAGCGGGCTGTTACGGAAAAAACGGTCTGGGTGGCGTGATTTTCGCTAAATCAATCGGGAGCATGCCCACCGACGACCAGATTCAGGAGATTCAGGACTTGGATTTCGACTCGCAGTTGCGCGGGTTGTTCCAAGAGGCTGAGCAAAACATGGAGGGCCGCGCCTCGGCGGCACGGCGGGCCGGGGAGGCGAAAGAAAAGGTGCCGGTCCTCGCGGGCGACGAGCCAGGGCGTCCGGCCGCACCCACTTTGCCGCAGATGCTGCGGCCCATCATGCAGGGGCTGGAGGCGGCTACCCGCGCCGCGGGCGAAAACAAGATGCTGCTGCAAAAAATCAGCGAGAAGCTGGACGCCAAAACCGTGGCGCACAGCGCGGCGCAGCAGACGCTGCCGGATTTGACGGACGGTCTGCGCAACCTGCTCGAACAGAAAAACAGCGTGAGCCAGCGCATGTTTGCCGCGCTGCACGAGGAGCTGAAAGGCTACAAGGACGGCTTCCTTTTGGAGTCGGTGCACAAGCCGATCATCCGCGACCTGATTTCGCTCTACGACGACCTGACCGCGATCCACGGGCAGATGCAGGACACGGTGGTGGATGCCGCGCGGTCGGCGGAAGCCACCGGCGTGGCGCTGACCGAGCGGTTGAAAACCATGGACATGAACATCGAGCACAACTGCGAATTTCTCGTCGAGGTGCTGGCCCGGCTGGAGGTCGCGCTGCTGCCCGTGGGCACGGGCAAGCTGGATATGCTCACGCAGCGGGCTATGGCCGTGGAGATCGCCGAGGATCCCGCCGCGGACGGCGACATCGTGCGGACGCTAAAGCGCGGCTTCATGTGGAAAGGGCGGGTCTTCCGGCCCGAGGAGGTGGTGATGAAAAAGTGGCGGGAAGGTTTCCTCGTTGCGCTCGCGCCAGCTTCGTCTCAAAAGTGAAAGCGCAAGGTGCCACGGCACGTATTTGCGTTAGAAAAAAATTGAGCAATTTCCCTACCAACCATGAGCGCAACTGACCTCGCCAATACCGCGCGCAAAGCCATCGGCATCGACCTCGGCACGACCTTTTGCGCCGTGGCGCACATCGACGCATACGGCAAGCCGCAGATCATCCCCAATGCCGAGAGCGAGCGCATCACGCCATCGGTGATTCTTTTCGACGGCCAGAACGCGATCGTGGGCACGATGGCGAAACAGAACGCCGTGGCCGAGCCGGAGAAGATCGTGGATTTCGTGAAGCGCGAGATGGGCAAGAGCAAGGCGCAGTTTCACCGCGAGTTCGGCGGCAAGATTTATTCGGCGGAGGAGCTGTCGGCGCTGGTCATCAAGAAGCTGAAAAACGACGCCGAGAAATATCTCGGCGAGGCGGTGACCGACGCGGTCATCACGGTGCCCGCGTATTTCAACGACGCCGAGCGCACGGCCACGCTGCACGCCGGGCAGCTCGCCGGGCTGAACGTGCTCCAGGTCATCAACGAACCGACCTCGGCGGCGCTCGCCTACGGCTTGGACAAACTGGACTCGAACCAGACCGTGTTCGTTTTCGACCTCGGTGGCGGGACCTTCGACGTGACGATCATGAAGATCGAGACCAACCACATCCGCATGGTCGCGAGCAATGGCGACCACCGCCTCGGCGGCAAGGACTGGGACGATGTGATCGTGAACTGGGTGGCCGAGGAATTTGACAAACTGCACGGCGAAAATCCGCTGCTCGATTTGCAAAGCTACCAGGATCTCTACAGCCGTGCGCTCACCGCGAAGATCCAGCTTTCCAGCCGCATGCGCACGACCATCGTCCACAGCTACGCAGGGAAAAGCGTGAAGCTCGACCTGACGCGCGAGGACTTTGAGCACCGCTGCCGGCACCTGCTGGAAAAGTGCAAGACGATCTGCGAAATCGTGATGCAGGAGGCCGGGGTCGGCTGGGAGCACATCGACCGCATCCTGCTGACCGGCGGCATGACGCGCATGCCCTCGGTGCGCGAGATGGTCAGCGGCATCTCACATGTGCCCATCGCCGACGACGTGAGCCCGGACGAAGCCGTGGCCATCGGCGCCGCCGTGCAGGGCGTGCTGTCCATGCTCGGCGAGGAGGACACCAAGGGCGAGCGCGTGCTGCCGCAGGAGGTGCGCGACCAGTTTTCCGGCGACGACGGCTCGCTCATCAAAGTGACAAACATCACGACGCACACGCTCGGCGTGGTGCTGTGGGACGATGGGAAGGTTGAAGAATATGTCTTTCCCATGATCCGCAAAATGACCCCCGTGCCTGTGGAGACGAAGAACTCCTTCGGCACCGCCAAGGCCAACATGAAAAACGCCATCGTGCGCGTGGTCGAAGGCGAGAGCACCGTGCCGGCGGAATGCACGCCGCTCGGCATCTGCGACATCGAGCTGCCGCCGTTTTTGCCCAAGGGTTCACCCATCGATCTGACCTACACTTACAATGAAAACCAGGTGCTCGAAGTCATCGTCTATGCCTATGGACGCGAGAACCGCGTGGAGATCGCGCGCAACACTGGGCTGTCGGAAGGTGAGATCGAAATGGCCACGGCGGACCTGCTGCAAATCAACGTGGTCTAGCGCGGGAGCGCGCCGTTTTTTCCGCTCGTGGCCCTGCCCAATCC
>JANXWQ010000382.1 GCA_025351065.1 Chthoniobacter sp.
CTTTAGTCCTCGCCCGGGAGAAGGTGCGGGCATGGGCCGCGGCGCGCTTCGGCTACCGGCGGATGGTGGATGACTACGTGGCTCTTTACCGGACGTTGCTGGCAGGCTGAGCGCGGGTTTTTTTCCCTACTGCTCGACGATGTAATAGACGTGGGTGGTGTCGGGCTTGCGCCAGGCACCGGTGGCGAGGACGCCGTTGTCGATGCGCGTGTCGATGTCGGCCATGCGCACGTCGTCCAAGGTGAAAGGGGAGAGCGAGCCGACGATGGCGGCGGGGAGCGAAGGGCCATTGTAGGTCCAGTACCACTGGCCGCCGATGGCGTTGCGGGCGGTGTAGGGGATGTTTTTCAGATATACGGCCATGCCGATGGGGACGACGCTGGCCGTGGCGGTGGGCGGGTAATTGTTATTCTCCGCGGCATACATCTCGAAGGCTCCGGCGATGGTGCGCAGGTCGGAGATGTAGCGCGTGTTTTGCGCCATATTCCGTGAGCGGATGAAGGCCGGAAGCGCCACCAGCAGGACGTTCGTGAGGATCGCGACAATGATCATGAGTTCGATGAGGGTGAAGGCGGATCGCTTGGACATAGGAATTAAGATGATTTTAGCAGGACGCGGGCCAGGCAGGCAGCGAATGCGCAGTTTTGCGTTACATTTATCCGGCGGGAAAGCGGGGCGCTTTTCGTGCGCCGCCGTCTCCTTGTGAAACTTTTCACAAGATTGCACTTGCGGGCGCGGGCGGGCGTTCGCATGCTCGGCGCTACCGTGCGTTCCATGCCCGCCAGCGTGCTTTTTCCCACTCTCATCCTCGCTTTTGCCGCCTGCGGCCCACGCGTGACGAACCGGAACATCGACGCGCTGAACGCGCAGTTCGATGCGGCGGAAAAAAACGGCAAGGGGCTGTCGGTGAAGGAAGTGGAGGCTATCCTGGGGCAGCCAACCAAGCAGGAGACTTATCAGATCGAGCAGCAGACGGTGCGGGAGCTGCCGATGGTGCGCTATTACTACGAAGAAAACGGGCAGACGGTGGAGTTGCATTTCATCGACAGCAAGCTGCAGAACCGCGTCGTGCATTTTGGGGCGAAGCCGTCCGATGACGCACCGCTGCACATGCCGCCGAAGTCGGAACTGGCGAAGTAACTTTTCATGAACGTCCCGTCCGAACTGCTGGCAAAAATCGACGAAGCGATCACGCATTACCCCGTGTCGAAGCGGAGCGCGTCGCTGCCGCTGCTGCATTTGTGGCAGGAGCATTTCGGGCAAGTCTCGGACGAAGGCATCGCGTGGATCGCGGCGAAGCTGGAGCTGTCGCCGATCAACGTGCTGGAGCTGGTGACCTTCTACCCGATGTTCCGCCGCGAGCCGGCGGGAAAGCGGCACATCCGCGTCTGCCGCACGCTCTCCTGCGCGATGGCCGGGAGCTATGAGCTAAAAGCCGCGGTGGCGAAAGCCGCGGGGATTGATTTGGAAAAGTGGAAGCACGAGCAGCACGGCGGGCACGGGAATCCGGTGGCGGTTTCGGCGGACGGGAAGTTCAGCGTGGAGTTCGTCGAGTGCCTCGCGAGCTGCGGCAGCGCGCCGGTGGCGATGGTGGATGACAACTTCAAGGAAAACATCAAAATCGAGAACGCAGCGGCGCTGCTCAAGCTGGAACGCTCCGACGCCACGCTGCCGAAAGTGCTTCCGCCGCATCCGCGCGAAAAGCGGATCGTTTTCAAGAACATCGACCGCGACGGCTGGACTAATGACATCGAGTGCTACCTGCACGACGGCGGCTACGCGGAGCTGAAAAAGGCGCTCGCCATGCCGCGCGTGGACATCGTCAACGAAGTCAAAGCCAGCGGCCTGCGCGGGCGCGGCGGCGCGGGTTTTCCGTGCGGCGTGAAGTGGGGCTTCATCAAGCAGGACGAGAAAAAACCCGTCTATCTTATCTGCAACGCTGACGAGTCCGAGCCCGGCACTTTCAAGGATCGCTACATCATCCACCAGGACCCGCATCAGCTCATCGAAGGCATGATTATCTCGTGCTTCGCGGTCGGCGCGAAGCTTGGCTACATCTACATCCGTGGCGAGTTCCCCGAGGGCGCGCAGATTTTGGAAAAGGCGCTCGCCGAGGCGCGGGCGCGGAATTTTCTCGGCAAAAACATCCTCGGCTCCGGCTTCGACTGCGAAATCTACGTGCATCGCGGCGCGGGCGCCTACATCTGTGGCGAGGAGACCGGCCTCATCGAATCACTCGAAGGCAAGCGCGCCTACCCGCGCATCAAGCCGCCGTATTTCCCCGCCGTGCTCGGCCTCTACCAGTGCCCGACAATCGTGAACAATGTCGAGACGCTCTGCGACGTGAAGCACATCATCCAAATGAGTGGCGCGGAGTACGCGAAAATCGGCAAGCCGAACAACACCGGCACCCGCATCCTCTGCGTCAGCGGCGACGTGGAAAAGCCGGGTTACTTCGAGGTCGAGGTCGGCAGCGTGACGATGGGCGAACTCATCAACGACCTCTGCGGCGGCATCAAAGGCGGGCGCAAACTCAAGGCCGTCATCCCCGGCGGTTCATCGGCCAAAGTCTTGCGCGCGGGCGAGCGATACAAACTCAAGGATCGCGAGATCGGCCTCGAAGACATCCCGATGGATTTCGATACCCTCGCCGCCTGCGGCTCGATGGCCGGCTCCGGCGGCGTCATCGTCATGGACGACTCGCGCGACATGGTTTCGACGCTTAATAACATCAACGAATTCTACGCCCACGAATCCTGCGGCCAATGCACACCCTGCCGCGAAGGCGCGCTGTGGATGAAGAAAATCACCGACCGCGTGCTCGCCGGCGGCGGCACCGAAAAGGACCCCGACACGCTCAAAAACGTCGCCGACAACATCGCCGGAAAAACTATCTGCGCCTTTGGCGAAGCCTGCGCCTGGCCCACGCAAAGTTTCGTCCTCAAGTTCCGCGAAGAATTCACCGGCAAAGCGCAAAAAGCCGAGCCGCCGCCGATGCCGCCGGAATACACCTCCGACGAACTTATCGAGCACGCGACCATCGAAACCA
>JANXWQ010000397.1 GCA_025351065.1 Chthoniobacter sp.
AAAATAGCCGCCGCATTTTTCCACCGAGGCCCATTGCCTCGCACGGCGCAATCCGCCACGCTCACAACTTCCAATTCCATGAAAAATCCCCTCCTCGCCCTCGCCCTCATCGTCCTCGCTTTTTCCGCCACCGCACTGCGCGCGGAAGACAAACCCGCACCGGCTCCAGCCGCACCCGCCACTCCGGCAACACCGGCCACCGCCGCAGACAAAATCTACGCGCCAAAGGATCTGGTCGCGCTGCGCGCGCTCAAAGGGCAGACCGTAAAAATCGAAGGCACGATCGTCAGGCAGGGCGAATCGAAAACCGGCGCGGTGCGCTACCTGAATTTCACCGAGCACTACCAGGAGGGCATCTCGCTCGTCTTCATGGTCTCGAAAGGCGCGGGCGATTTTACCAAGGAAAAGCTGGCGAATTTCGTCGGCAAAAAAGTGCAGGTGACCGGCGTGGTGAGCGAATACAACAACAACATCCAGATCGAAATCGGCAAGCTCGATCAGCTCACGCTCGTGCCATGAAAATATCCCGCGCCCTTCTCCAAACCGCCGCGGCCACCGTGCTGCTCGCCGCGCCCGCCGCGGCCTGGGATGCCGGCGGGCACATGCTCACCGGCCAGATCGCGTGGGAGCGGCTGCGCCCCGAAGTGCGCGCGAAAGTGAGCGCGCTCACGGCCAAACTGCCGAACGAATACAACGCGCTGCAGCCCTACAATCTCGTGACCGCGCCGACGTGGATGGACGACATGCGCTCGATGCCGAAATACCCGTGGTCGAAGCTGCACTACGTCAATCTCGAGTACACCGCCACGGGCACGCCGGTGGTCATCCCCGAGGGGCCGCACATCCTTTCGGCCCTCGACGAAAGCATCGCCGCGCTGAAATCCGCGAGCACCCCGGAAGACAAGCGCGTGGAGGCGCTTGGCATGCTCGTGCATTTCGTCGGCGACCTGCACCAGCCGCTGCACTGCACGGAATGGGCCGGCGACCGCGGCGGCAACGGCTACCTCATCATGGGCGTCACCTTCAGTGATCTCATGCCGAAGATGGTCGCGAACCTGCACACCTTTTGGGACAAGGCCTACCGCTTCGACACCAAAGCCGGCAAGGCCGTGGAACTGTGGGCCAGCCCGGAGATCAAAAGCCGGCCAAAGGCGCCAGGCGAAGGCGTCATCGCCGCGCAGGCGAAGGAACTCATGCTCCGCTTCCCCGAGGTCTCGCTCTACCAACTCGCGGACAAAGGCGGCCCCCTCGCCTGGGCGCGCGAAAGCCATCTCCTCGGCTGCCTCGCTGCCTATCCCCAGCGGCCTTACCCGGCGGCGGATGAACCGGTGGCACTGACGCCGGAGTTCATCAGCAAAGCGCACGAGATCGCCGGCCAGCGGGTCACGCTGGCGGGCTACCGGCTGGGTAATTTGCTCAACGAGATTTTCAGCCCGCCAGCCAAACCCTGACCGGCTGGAGTCGCGCGTCAGACGGTTTCGAGTTGGCGCTCGATTGCCTGCTTTTGCTCAGCAGACATCTTCCCGTAGTCAACCCGCTTCTTACGGACGCACCAGCACCGGGGTGCCGATGCGCGACTCGTTGAAAAATTGCCGGGCTTTCCAGTAGGACAGCCGCACACATCCATGCGAGGCCGGATAACCGGGAAGATGCCCCGCATGCAAACCATAACCGGGGTGGAATTCGAGAAAGAACGGCATCGGTGCTCCGAGAAAATGGGAACCCCGAGGCTGACCTCCCTTCCTCACATCCACGTTCGCTCTCACGATCCGGTCGGCGTCGTCCACGTAGTCGCCATACAGCCCGGAGCGATGATCCTGATCCTTGCGGATCACCCGGAAACGCCCCGGCGGTGTTTCGTACCCTTCCCGTCCGGTGGAAATATGCGCCACCGCCACCAGCACGCGCCCCTTGTAAAGTTCCGCTTCCTGCGCGCGCTTTTTCACCACGATAGACGTTCTGCCATCCTGAAAATGGGGGATGTTCGTGACGACCAGATCCGAAACCGTGCCACAGCCGCTGAACACACAGGCGACGGCGAAGAGGGAAAGGTGCAGAAAATACACGACGCGAAGAATGGGAGGCTCACCCGAAGGAATGTCCATGAATGGCTGCTCGGATGTCTAATGCTTGCGCCCGGCCAGAATCCTTCCGCGCCCGGTGAGGTAAAGGATCGCCACCATGACGACGAAGGGTATGAGCGCCAGCACGTCGGGGGAGATTTGCGTGGGGGTGAGCTGGGCGTAGAAGGGATTGCTGGCGGCGGCCCATTTTTCCAGCTTGTCGTAAAGGTCGCTGAGCACGCCGGCCATGAAGGCGATGGCGATGCCGGCGATGGCGCCGCCGGCGATGTAGCCGGAGGCCATGAGCACGCCGGGGCTCTTGTCGCCTTCGGCGATGTGTTCCTCGTCGGTCATGTGCGCGTAGTCGGGATGAGCGCGGCGCTTGGAGTCCACGAGCCAGCGCACGGTGCCGCCGATGAAGACGGGCATCGAGGTCGCGAGCGGGAGATAGACGCCGACGGCAAACGCGAGCGAGGGGATGCCGGACATTTCGAGGACGATGGCGATCATCACGCCGAAAAGCACGAGCGCCCACGGCAGGCGGTGGCTGAGGATGCCCTTGATGATGTAGGAGACGAGCGTGGCCTTGGGCGCGTCGAACTTCTTCACCTCGCTGCCGTCGGGGCGCCTGGTCACGGTGCCATTGATGCCGGGATCGACTAGGTAGATAGCCTTGCCGGTTTCATCGACTAAGTATTGGCGCGAGGTGCCGCTGGCTTCGTCTTCCTGATGCCAGACGAAATAACTTTGGCCGTCTTGCTTGCCCTGCGGGCCGGCAAGGGTGGCGGTCTTGCTTAGCTTGGTTACATCAGTGCGCAGCTCGGTTGTTACTGGCACATACACTTTCCCGGTATCGTTTAGCTTTAGCAAAATGGGGCCGAGCACGAGCGCGGAAGCGAGTGCGCCGATGAGGATGGCGATCTGCTGCGCACGCGGCGTGGAGCCGATGAGGTAGCCGGTTTTCAAATCCTGCGAGGTGGTGCCGCCGTTCGAGGACGCGATGCAGACGATGCCGCCGACCGACAGCGCCGTGAGGTAGAAAACGCGATCCGTCCAGCCGAGCGCGAGAAACGCGAGGCAGGTTAAAAGTAACGTGGCGATGGTCATGCCGGAGATGGGATTGGAACTGGAGCCGATCTCGCCGGTCAGCCGCGAGGAAACGGTGACAAAGAGGAATCCGCAGAGGACGATCATCACCGCGCCGATGAGGTTCATGTGCAGGCTCGGCGCGAGCAGGATGGCGGCGACGAGCACGGCGATGCCGATGAAAACGAACTTCATCGGGAGGTCGCGGTCGGTGCGCGGCACGGCCTCGCCGTCTGCTTTTTCTCCACCAAAGTCGCGCAAGCCGCCGCGGATGCCGCGCCAGATAAGTGGGAGTGAGCGCATCAAACTAATGATGCCACCCGCCGCGACCGCGCCCGCGCCGATATAGAGAATGTAAGCGCCGCGAATCTGGTTCGGGCTCATGTCGCGGATGAGCGCGGTGCCAGGCGCGAGCGGGCCAGCCAGCCCTTCGCCGAAGAATTTAATTAGCGGAATCAACAGCAGGTAGGAGAGTACGCCGCCCGCCGCCATCACGGCCGCGATGCGCGGGCCGATGACGTAGCCCACGCCCAGCAACTCGGGCGTGATCTCGCAGGCGATGGATCCGCCAGCCAGCGGCGCGGCGAAGACCTTCTGCGGCGTGTCCTTCCAAAGGTAAAACGCCTTCATGGCGATGTTGTAGATCACGCCCAGACCGAAGCCGGTGAAGATGGTTTTCGCTCCGACGGTCGCGGTTTCGGCCAGCGCGCTGACTTCGCCCCCGCGCGCCGCGGCCACTTGCGATTCGTGCGACGCACCGGCTTTCAAGACCTCGGCGCAGGCAGTGCCCTCGGGATATTTCAGCGAGCCGTGCTGCTGCACGATGAGCGCGCGGCGCAACGGAATCATCATCAGGATGCCGAGCAGCCCGCCGAGCACCGAGACGAGGATGACGCGTGTTACTTCGAGGTCGAAGCCGAGGATGAGAATCGCCGGCATGGTCACGCCGACGCCAAACGCAATGGACTCACCCGCCGAGCCGGCCGTCTGCACGATGTTGTTTTCGAGAATGGTGGCATCGCGCAGCCCGAACTTCGACAGCACGCGAAACAGCGCGATCGAGATAACCGCGACAGGGATGGACGCGCTGACCGTCAGCCCCACTTTTAGCACGAGGTAAAGCGACGACGCCCCGAAGACCATGCCGAGCACCGTGCCGATGATGATGGGGAGGGCGCGGAGTTCGGGCAGGTTTGAGGATGCCGGGATGTAGGGCTGAAAGTCGCCCGCTGCCTTATCAAATTTCGTGCTCATGGTGCGAAGAGGCTGACTTATTCCGCGCGCTTGCCCGTGTTCAACTCACTCACCAGCCCATCCGCGCGATACACCTTCTTGAGCGCTTCCACGATGCCGCGCGAGTCCACAGACACGGCGCGCGCCTGCACGTCGCTGAAGGCGAAGTCGAGCACGAGCGACTGGATGTTGCCGTCGAAAATGATGCCGACAAACTCGCCCTTGCGATCCACCACCGGACTGCCGGAATTGCCGCCGATGATGTCGGCGGTGGAGACGAAGTTGAACGGCGTCCCGAGGTCGATCTTCGCTTTGCTGTCCGTCCAAATCTGCGGCAGGTCGAAAGGCTCGCGGTTCTCGTGTTCGGCGGCGCGCTCGTAGAGCCCGGCGAAAGTGGTGTGCCCGGGGATCTGCTTCCCGCCTTCCTCGAAGCCTTTGACCGTGCCAAAGGCAAGCCGCAGCGTGAAGGTCGCGTCGGGGTAACTGCCCGTGCCTTCGAGTGCGAAGCGGGCCTTGGCGATCTTCGCGTGCGACTGCTGCTTGGCCTCGCCTTGGGCCTCCATGATTTTGCGCAGAGCGCGCGCTTCGGCATCCACCGACTTAGCCAGCGCGATCATCGGATCGTTCGTTGCCGCATCTACTGCCGTGCGCCCGCCTTCGTAGAGCTTTTTGCGAAAGATCACGTCGTTCACCTTGGTGCCCTTGATGAGTTCCGCCGCTCGCGCGTCTGGCGATTTTCCCGCGAGCACCTTTTGCACGAGCGGCAAAGCTGCACCCATCTCTTCGGCCAGGTAAGTCAGCGAATCGGTGAGCTGCAGTTCTTCGAGGTCCGGGTAAATCGGCTTGTCGGAAAACAGTCCGAGTTCCAGCGACTCGCGGCCCGCCTCGTTGAATTCGCGCAGGCGTTCGCCGTCTGGCTTGGGCCGTTCCTCGGCAGCACGCAGCAGCGTGCGGGCGATGTGGAAAAGCTCAGAGTTAAAGGCGCTGCCGCCTTCTAGCAGATTGTGCGGGCGGGCGTTCTCGGCGATGACTTTTTGCGCCGCGGCAATCCGGTCGTACGCGGCCAGCGTGTCTTTCAAATCCTCCCGCGCACCGATCTTTTCGCGCAGCGTCTTTTCCTCCATGGCCTTCTTGCCAAACAGCTCTGGATCGAGCAGTCCCGCCAGTCCGCCCTTGCGGGCCTTGCGGCTGTTTTGCACGCCAAAGAAATCGTCCTTCGCGCGGCGCGCGTTTTCCTGGCTGCGGCCGCTGTAGGAGTTGAGGTTCACTTCCATGCGATAGAGGCGTTGGAGCCCGCGCGGCATCGCGACGTCCCGCAAGTATTCCAGCTCCACCATCGTGAGCAGCCGGTCGGTGCGGCCCGGATGACCGGACACGAACACCAGATCGCCGTCCCTCGTCCCCGCCTGGCTCCACTTGAGGTAGTGCTGAATCTTCACCGGCTTGCCGTCCTCGTAGGCGCGGAAAAAACACACGTCCAGATCGAAACGCGGATACTCAAAATTGTCCGGGTCCCCGCCGTAGAAAGCGATCTGCTGCTCCGGCGCGAAGACCACCCGCACATCCGTGTAACGCTTGAAGCGGTAAAGGTGGTAGCGCCCGCCCTGATACAGCGTGACCACATCGCTGCGCTCGCCCGTCTTGTCCTTCGACTCCTTCTCGATCGTCGCCATCACCGCGCGACGGGCCTTGAAAGATTCCTCATCCGACGCCCCCGCCGTCACCGCCGCGTTCACCCGCGCCGTCACGTCCTCGATGCTCATCAGCACATTCAGTTCGAGATCGGGCGCCTTGATTTCCTCCGCCAGCGTGGCCGCGTAAAAACCCTTCTTCAGGTAATCATTCTTCTTCGTGCTGACCTTTTGCAGCGTGTCCGCGCCGACGTGGTGGTTGGAAAGAATCAGCCCGTCCTCCGAGATGAACTCACCCGAGCCGCCGCTGTTGAAACGCACCGAAGATTTCTGCAAATGCTCCAGCCATTCCGGCGTGGCATCAAAGCCGTAGCGTTCCTTCAGCAGCGCGCGCGGCGGGTCGCTGTAAAGCCACATCCCCTCATCGGCGAAGCCCGCCGACGTGACGGCTCCAAGCAACATCCCCAATCCCAAGCGCAGCAGTGATCTTTTTGTCTTCATATTCATATTTTGGCGGGCGCGAAGTATTCCGGCTGCCCCCCCCGGCGGCAATGGCAAAGCCAGCCGATGCATCGCAGGCCAGCTCACGGCGATTCGCCTTTACCCGCACTGCCGACCATGACATTCCTCGCCCGCAACCCCATCGACGAAACCCGATGCCCCGAAAAATCCGCGAACTGATTTCCGAGTTGGAAGGAGCCGGTTGGCGCGTCGAAATCGGCGGCAAAGGCAGTCATCGCAAGTTTGCTCATCCCCGCTCGCGGCGTAAGGTGATCGTCAGCGGCGCGAGCGGAGCTGACGCCCATCATTATCAGGAGAAACTTGTGAAATCCGCCATCCGCGAAGTCCAACCATGAAATCTGATTACTTGAAATTCGTGCAATGGAGCGAGCCCGACCAAATGTTCGTCGGCTATTGTCCCGACCTTTTCATCGGCGGCATCTGCCACGGCTCCGACGAGCAAAAAGTCTATCGCGAACTCTCCCGCCTCGTCGCCGACGAAATCGCCGACAGCCAGCGCGCCAAGCGCCCGCTGCCAAAAAAGAGCGCGCTGGTCACGATGCCGGTGGCAGTCTGATCGGTGCTCACGGCTTCGGTGGTAGGCGACGCGCGCGTGGACGGAGGTGGGCCGCTCCGGCGCTCCACCTCAGCGGCGGCGGCGGGCGGTGGGCAGGGCGAGGCCGCCGCACAGCAGGACGGCGCTGCCGGGCTCGGGCGTGGGCACCACGGTCATGAAGAACGGGCTGTTCGGGCTGGTGAGGGCGAAGGAGCCGAGCGGGTTGCCGGTGAGGCCGAGGTGCTTGACAACGGTGCCCTGGGTGGAGGTCACGTAGAGGCTGTTGTCGTCCGGCGCGAGGCCGATGCCGAGCAAGCCATTGATAAAGCCCGAGGGGAAGATGCCAAGCACCGTCCCCGTGGTGGTGATGTGCTCGACCTGTTGATTCAAGACCCCGCTAACCCAGAGGGTGCCGTCCACGGGGTTCATCACCAGATCGCCAGGCGCGAAAGGGAGGCTGACATTGCCGAGCGAGACGCCGCCCGCGCTGACCCTCGCCAGGTTGTTAGAGCTTCCGCCCGCCACATAGAGGATGCCATCGGAGCCCACCGTGCTGCCATAGGGATTGATGATGCCGGGCAGGGCCACGGTCGGGCCCTGCACGCCGGCCTGGCTCCAAAACTGCACGGTGTTGTTGCTAAAGTCACAAAGGGCCAGCGTGCCGTCGGGAAAGACGCTCACGTCCAGTGGATTGCCGTTGCCCGGCGCGGCAAAGCTCGCGGTCTGCGTGCCGTTGGGGCTGAAGATGTCGATGCCGGCGCTGGGGTTGCGGTAGGCGGTCACGAGGTTGCCACCGGGCGTCAGCGAGGTTCCTGACCACCCCGTGCCCGTGCCGGTGAAGGTCTGGAGCAGCGTGCCCGTGGCGCTGTAACGCTGGATCCTGGAACTTCCGGCTTCATTGACGAGGATTTCCCCCGGTAGGAAGGGGCCGGCGAGGACGGGCTGGTCCGCGCCGAAGGTGAGGGTGAGGGCGAGCAGGCCCGTGGCGGTGATGGATTTGGTGCGCATGGTTTTGGGAGGGGCTGTTTTTCCGAGCGGGCCGCCGCTCGCGGGCGCCGTGGATAGCCCGCGCGCGGCACGGGCGCCACGATTTTTTCGCCATGCTAGAAAAGTTCCCCTTGGGCGGGCGGCCCAGCGGCGGCGGGAGCCGGGGCCGCGGCCACCGGTGCGCTGCCGGCTTCGTCGCGGACTTCGGCGAGGAGGCCTTTGAATTCGCACTTTTCCAGCTCGATGGCGAGTTCGGCGGGGCGCGGTTTTAGCGCCAAAGCGGCGAGCGGCGCGGGGAGCGGGAGGTCGAGGTCGAGGCGGACCATTTCGCGGTTTTGCTCGATCTGGGCGCGGGCGGCTTGGAGCTTTTCGCGGATGCGGTCGTTTTTCACGGCGTCGAGGTCGGCGAGGAGGGCGTCGAGGGAGCCGTGGGTGGCGAGGAGGGTGGCCGCGCCTTTGGGGCCGAGGCCGGGGACGCCGGGGATGTTGTCCACGCTGTCGCCGATGAGGGCGAGGACGTCGGCGATCTGCGGGGGGGTGACGTTCCATTTTTTCCGCACGGCGTCGGCGCCGAGGAGGGCGAAGGTGTCGGCGGGCGCGGCGAGGTCGGCCTTGTTGGTGGAATAGACTTTCACGCGGTCGTTGACGAGTTGGAAAAGGTCTTTGTCGTTAGTGGCGAGGACGACTTCATCGCCGCGGGCGTGGGCGGCGAGGGCGTAGGAGGCCATGAGGTCGTCGGCCTCGGTGTCGGGCAGGGAGAGGCTGGCGAAGCCGAGGAGTGGGACGAGGTTTTGGATGAAGGTGAGCTGGTC
>JANXWQ010000418.1 GCA_025351065.1 Chthoniobacter sp.
GGGCCGGCCCTGCGCGACCACATTCCCCAGTTCATCGACGAAATGATCCTGGCGATTGCCCGCCACGATGAAGAGGTCGCGGGCGGCGGCGCGGGCAGCCCGGTCGCCCATGGCCGGCAAAGGCTGGCCGACGGTTTCGACATCAAGGAAGTGGTGCTCGAATACAATGTCCTCCGCGGTGCCGTGCATGACGTGGCGGAAGCAGCGGACATCCGGCTCGGCGCGGGCGAATGCCGGGTCATCAATCATATCATCGACGATGCGGTCGGATCGGCGGTGGAAACTTTTGCGCAAGCGCAGGCCGCCGAACTCCAGCGTCGGCGGGAAGAGTATTTCGCCTTCATCGCGCACGACATTCGGACTCCCTTGAACGCCATTGCCCTGACCGCGGAGGTGTTTGCCGTGGATCTTAGCCCAGAGGTTCCCGAAGCCGCCGACCTGCTCCGCGCGCTGCAACGCAACGTCCAGCGGATCGACGCGCTGGTGCGTCGCATCATGGAGGAAGAACATCATCTCGAAACCGCCGAAGGTTTGCGCCCGGTCCGGCGCGAGTTTGATCTGTGGCCGCTTGTGCATCGGGTGCTGCAGGACATGCGCTCGGTCACCGACGACGCGAAAATTCAGATTTCCAATCAAGTCCCGCGCCACCTGACCGTGGATGCGGATGCCGGGTTGATCTCTCGCGCTTTGCAAAATCTGGTCGGCAACGCCGTCAAGTTTGCGCCCGGTGGTGTGATCGAAATCGGGGCCAGAGAGACGGCGACCGGCGCGGAATGCTGGGTGCGGGACAACGGAGTGGGAATCCCGGCGGAGCGGATCGAGCGGATCTTCGACAAGCGGGAGACCGACCCCGATCCGAGCCGCGCAAGCTTTGGCCTGGGGCTGGCGATCTGCAAACAAATCGTCGAGACCCACGGCGGCGAACTTTCTGTCGAGAGTCAGCCTGGGTGCGGGGCGACCTTCCGGTTCAACCTCCCGCGGCTGGCGGGGTGAGAAAGGCTCGCCGAGAATAAGGCCCGCAGAATCATTCCCGCGGTTTTGGCAGGATGTCCGCGGGCACGCCGGGGAACATTTGGACCAGCCTTTTCTTCGAGACGGCAGCTTTCTCGCCGGGCGCCGGTGACTGACCGAGATCCATCGTTTTCCATTGTCCGTCATCGAGATGCAGAAGCGCGGAGAAACGGCCGGCTACGACTTTGCCGCCGGGAGTCTGCGGCGTCACCTCGGCCCAGGCCCAGCCGTTGTGCACCTTGAGGGATTGCACCTGGAAGATCACCTCGTTTGACTTTCCCGGGAATTTGTCGGCGCGCAGGGCATCCATGATGGCCTTCCGCTCCGGGCTGCCGCGTTGCGGTTCGCGGAGGGCATCGAACGGAGTCAGCACCGGCGCGGGAACCTCCTTGGGCGGGGGTGTCTCTTCCTTGAAGTCCAGCGCTGGAACCTTGGCGGCTACGACGGCGGCCTTGGCAGCCGCGACCGCGACGGTGGGCGAGTCGCGGAGGGCGGGGATGCGGGCGTAGCCGACAAAATCCACATGCTTGTCCGGTTTGGCGGGGTCTATTTTCGGCATCTTGAAATCGAAGACGCTGACGCCCCACCGCTGGATTCCATTGTAGGTCCGGCCATCGCTGGAGCCAAACATGACGTGCTTGCCGCCGGCTTTTTCGCGCCCGAGATAAAGCATGACATGCGAGATGGGCACGGCGCGTCCCGTCTGGTAGGTGCCGGTCCAAAACATCAGGTCGCCGGGTTGCAGGTCCTTGAACTCGAAGCCATCGGCCTCGGTGCTGACCACCGCGAAAAATTGTCCCCGCTGGCGCGCCCAGATATATTGCGAACTGGAATCGCGGGGCACGTCCTTGAAGCCTTGGGATCGCAGCAGATTGTAAATCGTCCCGGAGCAATCCATCCCACCGTTGGCGGGATCGGACGAGCCGTAGGTGTAGGTGAGATTCAGTTTGGTCAGGGCCAGAGCCGCCGTAATGAGCTGCTGCACCGCAGGGGGCTGGGCCGCGAAATCCGCGAGCTGCCCGGCTTCGATGGTGGCCGCCGGGGCGTGGATTACTTTCTCCGGCGGGAGCGGACTCCCCTCGCCCTCCACGACCGGCGTCTTCTTCTTGGGTTCCACGTCGGGTTCCGGATCGACCTTGGGTTTGGGTTTCGGCGTGACCTGGGAAACGTCCTCGGTTTTGGCGGGCGCGGTTTTTTTCTTTCGGGGAGAATGGGGGTTCGCCGGGGTTCCGTCTTCGCGGGTGGCGGACTTCGATTCCTGACTCAAGGCGCGGGTGCCGGGCATGATCGTGCCCAGCAAATAGATGACGCAGGCGAGGAGGAACCAAGCGCGCGGGTGGGCAGCGTTTCTGGGATCGGTCATCACGCGGTAGCATCGCTGCCCAAGATTGTTTCCCCCGTCTGCTCATCGAGTAACCGCGCCGACGCGCTCGCGCCCGTTGTGGAAGTCGTGGCTGCGGGGGTTTGCGGTGTGCGCTTGGCGATCTCCTCCATGACTTCGTTGGCGTATTCGAGGAGCAGCCGCTTTTCGCGCTCGGTGATCTGACGCGGCTTCAAGT
>JANXWQ010000422.1 GCA_025351065.1 Chthoniobacter sp.
TGCTCGACGAGCGCCTGACCGGCGAGCCTTACGCCAACGAAGAACTCGCGCTCATCTTCCACATGCTCGAGGAGGTCGGGCTCGCCATCCGCAATACCTGGCTGCACGACCAGCTCCTAGGCAACCACGCGATGATCGCCGACATCCTCAGCCACCTCGGCAGCGGGTGCCTCGTCGTCGGCGCGAATCTCGCCACGCTCCACGCGAACAGCTCCGCCGAGCGTTTTTTCCTCCAGGATTTTCCCGGCAAAGCGCGCCTCGAATTCTCCGACCTGCCGCAAATGCTCGGCAGCATGGTCTTCACCGTGATCAAAACCGGCGTCGGCGTCCCGCCCTTTAACTATCAGCGTCCGCAGTCACCCGACCTTTTTTATCGCGTCTGCATCCTGCCCTTTCGCACGCAAAGCGCCGCCGCCGCCAATGCTGCCCTGCTCATTGTCGAAGACGTCACCGAGCACGAGCGCGCCAAGCGGCTCGAAATCGAGGCCGCCAATCTCCGGCTCGTCAAATCCATGGCCGAGCACCTCGCCCACGAGATCGGCAACTCGCTCGTCCCGCTCTCCACCCACCAGCAGTTGCTCAAGGACTCGATCAACGATCCCGAGTTTCAGGAATCCCTCTCGGTCGTGCTCGCCTCCGGCGTGAAACGCATCTCACGCCTCGCCAGCCAGATGGTCTTTCTCGCCCGCGAATGGCAGGCGGATTTCCGCGACGCGGTGCCCATTTCCGACCTGCTCGTCGAGGCCTTTCACGAGGCCCACACTTTTCATCCGGGGAAAAAACTCGCGCAGCTCACCTTCAACAAAGAACTCGCGCCGTGGAAAATCGCCGGTGACCACAAGGCTCTGCGCCACGCCTTTTCCGAGATCATGCTCAACGCGCTCCAGGCCAATCCCGAAGCGCCGACCGTCGCCGTCACCCTCGCCGAAAGCCCCAACGGCTCGCAGCATCTCGAAGTCGAAGTGCGCGACTCCGGCCAGGGTTTCAAACCCGAGATCGCCCTGCGCGCGCCCGAGCCGTTTTTCTCCACGCGCAACGTCGGCCTCGGCCTCGGCCTTACCGTCTCGCGCAAAATCATCGAGAGCCACCACGGCCGCATCGAGATTCCGTCCTCTCAAAAAGGCGAATCCGGCATCGTCCGCGTCTCCCTCCCGCTGCTGAATTAGCGGCCCGCTCTCTGAGCGGCGATTTTACCACTAGCCAAGGCACCGCGTTTGCTCTCTCATTTGCGCGAAATGAAAACCGCCAAATCCCTCCTTTGTGTCGCTTCCATCCTGGCCCTCTCAGCGCCGGCCGCCTTCTCGCTAGGCTTCCGCATCCCCGACCAGGCCGCTGAACCCATCGCCCGCGGCAACGCTTTTGCCGCCACCGCCGACAACCCCTCCGCGGTCTATTACAACCCCGCCGGTATCATGCAGTCCGAAGGGCTGCACAGCCTGCTCTCGGTCTATGCCATCTCGCTGCAAGACCACGTCGAACTCGCCGCCAAGGGCCGGCACGACTCCTTTTCCAACGTAAACCTCGAACTCCAGGTCGCCCCGCAGTCCTACTACACCTATCGGAAAAAAGGCGAGTCGCTGGGCTTCGGACTCGGCATCTACGCGCCCTACGGCTTCGGCGTCGAGTACGCCGACGACACGCCCATCCGCAAACTCGCGAAGCGCGGGCGCATCGTCTATGTCACCATCAATCCCGTCGTCGCCTGGCAGATCACCGACACCCTCTCCGTCGGCGGCGGCCCCACCATCAACTACGGCCAGGCCACCTTCACCCGCGGCATCATCTCGCCCGGCGACGAGTTCAAATTCAAAGGCGACGACATCGCCGTCGGCTTCGATGCCGGCGTCATGTGGAATCCGCACCACATGCACCATTTCGGCCTGACCTACCACAGCGCCACCTCCGTGAATTTCGACGGCTACACCCGCGTGCAGACCAACCCCTTCACCATCCGCACCCCGCGCGGCCCGCTGACCATCCCCGCCATCGACAGCCGCCAGGACGCGCGCGCCATTTTCCGCATCCCGCAGAACATCGTCCTCGGCTACTCCTTCCGGCCCGCCGACGACTGGAACTTCGAGTTCAACCTCGACTGGACCGACTGGCATGCGCTGAAAACCGTGACCATTCAAAACTCGAGTGGCAAAATTGCCGTGCCGTTCAACTGGCAGTCGAGCTTCCTGTATGAGTTCGGCGTCACCAAAACCTTCGCCCACGGCCTGCGCCTCAGCGGCGGCTACATCTACAGCGAAAACTCCGTGCCCAACGACAGCTTCAACCCTGGCATCCCCGACTCCAACCGCCACATCTTCAGCTTCGGCGTCGGCCAGTCGCTCGAACGTTTCAACTGGGATCTCGGCTATCAGTACGCCCACGGCGTGCCACGCACCGTCAGCCAGGGCAGCGCTGCTGACGGCACCTACACCTCGAACAGTCACGCCCTCACCGTTTCTTTTGGATACAATTTCTGAGCCTCCGCCCGCCGCGCCTGCCGCGCCGCCCGCCATCGTGAAACCGACCCTGCTCATCGTCGATGACGAGGAGGGGCCGCGTCAGTCACTGCGCATCGTTTTCAAAAACGAATACAACGTGCTGCTCGCGACCAATGGGCTCGACGCCATCGAGATTGTCAAAAACAACGCCGTCGATGTCACCGTGCTCGACATCATGATGCTCGGCATTTCCGGCGTCGAAACGCTCAAGGAAATCAAGCACATCGACCCGTCCGTCGAGGTCATCATGCTCACCGCCTTCGAGACCATCGAGACCGCGCGCCAGGCGCTGCGCCACGGGGCCAGCGACTACCTCAACAAGCCGTTCGACATCTCCACCATGCGCGCCGCCGTGGCCCACGCCGTGCAAAAGCACCGCGCCAGCGTCGAGTTCAAGCGCGGCAACCAGGAACTCCAGACCCTCCAGCACGAAATCCACAGCCACCGCATGGCCGAGGAAATGGCCCGCAACCAAGGCGAGATTTACGCCAGCGTCCTGCACGACATCAACAGCCCGCTCACCATCATCTCCGGC
>JANXWQ010000433.1 GCA_025351065.1 Chthoniobacter sp.
TTTCCACCATGTCCACCGCCGCCTCGAAAAGCTCCGGGTGCTCCGGCAGATCGAGCTGCTGCGCGTAGCAGCGCAGTGCCGTGGCGTAGTCGCCGCCGTCCCACGCGAACGCGCCGAGCCAGCCGAGCGCGTCGCCGTAGAGACGCCCATGCGGATACTTCGCGAAGTATTCGTCGAAGAGCTTCTTGGCCTTCGCGCGTTCGCCCTCGTTGAGCAGCCGTTCGGTCTGCGTGTAGTCCGGCTTGCGCGATTTCCAAATCGCGCCGCGCAATGCCATGAGCAGCGCCGTCTCGGCGCGGGGATGCTTCGGAAAATCCGCCGCCATTTTCAAAAATCGCGCCTGGCTCTCCGGCACCTTGCCTCCGAGCCAGTCCGCCGCCCCGCGAAGATAGAGCCAGTGCGGCTTCAGCGCCGGCGAGGCTTTGGCAAGCTGCCGCTCGATCTCCGCGTTGAACGCCGGGTTCGGAGCCGGGCGCTCGCCATCGGGTGCGGCGGGTTTCGCCTTGCCAAAGGTCACGCCGAAACGGTCCGCCTGCTCCAGCCGCCATTCGAGATAGGCCGCGCTCTCGGCGGCGCTCGCCGGGCCGGCGAAAAGATCGCGCACATCGTGGAGCAGATTGAGCAGCGGCGTGTCGGCTGCGGCGCGGGCGGCGGCGATCATTTTGTCGAGCGACGCGAGCGCCTCCGCGCCGGGCTTTTTCGGCAGCGCCGTCAGCTCGGCCTGATAGTCGATCTTCGCCGCCGGCGTTTCCGCTTTGCCGGTTTCGGCGAGCACCTGCCCGATGGATTTCGCCGGCAACTGGTCGAGCCGCAGATAGTCCGCGAGGGTCTGCAGCGGCTCCTCGTAAAAGTCGCCCGTCGCCCATGCATACGGTTGCGCGATGACGAGCGCGGCGGCGAGCACCGCACCGCTTTTCACGGCGGCGATGCGGGAGGTTCGGTGGGGATGATGGGTTTCCATGCGGTGGCTCCTTCGACGTTGAGGATGCGGTAGCGGACGCCGGTGAGCGTGGTTCCCGGCGCGCGTGGCAGCAAGCCGGTTCGCCGCGCCGCGCCCGCGCGCAGATCGCTGAACCAGAACGTCAGCCGCGTCGCCAGCGGCACGGCGGCGGGCGCGGGCGTTTTGGCGTCGGGATTCGTGTGGCCCGTCACGCGCCAGAAATCGCCCGCGAGCGCTTCGCGGAAAACGGGCGCGGGCAGGTCGAGTTCGAGCGCATAGCCGCGGTCGCGGTCGTTCTTTTCCCCGGCCAAACGCGGCGCGAGATCGAAGGGCGAGTCGTTGACGAGTTCGAGGTGTTCATCGTCGCTCACGCGCAGGATGAGGTGCGGCAGCGCGGGCGACGCGAGCCTGGCCAGATCGCCGGGCGAGCTGCCGGCCGGGTCGCTTCCATCCGGAAGGCGGAAAAGCGTCACGCCCGCCGCACCGGCTTCCCGCGCCCGCTCGATGGACTGCGCGAGCGCCGCGCGATCCGTGAAACGCGAGGCGACGATTTCGCCCGCCGCGACCGGTGTGCCCGCGACGCGCGTGTCCGCATCGGCGCGGAGCAGCGTCACGCCGAGCCGCGTGGGCGCGAGCGTGTGGAGCGATTTGTGGAAACAGAAATCCTCCCACGTCCAATGCGGAATCTGCCCGCGCGACAGCCCCGTGCGGTCGAACACCGTGAGCCGCGCAAACGTCGGCAGCCCCGCCCGCCACGGAATCGCGCACGCCTGCCACGCCCGCAGCGCGGCGGCGACCTGCCCCGGATCGAGGATCGGCGGCGGCGGCGCTTCCGCCCCGACGCCGGTCGGATCGCGCTGCAGGTCGTAAAACATCGGCGCGATCTCGCTCACGTTTTTCGTCAGCGCCGCGAAGTCCCGCAGCCGCGGCCAGTGCGCGAGCGCGGTGATCGAAACGCGCGGGATCGTGCGGCGGATTTCGCCGAGCGCCGCGGCATAGTCGCCGAGGAGCCGGTCCGGGCAGTCGAAGTCGAGCTGCACCTCACCCGCGCTCGTCGCCACGGCCTTCAGCTTCTCCACCAGCCCCGCCATCGCCGCGGGCGCGAACGGCCCTTTCACCTCACCCGCCAGCCGCACCACCGGCACGACATGCAACTCCGGCGCGACCGCCGCCACCCCAAGCGGCGGCGCTTTCCACCGCCAGCCGCCGCCGCGCAGTTCCATTTCGCCGACACTCCAAAACAGCGTCCGCACATCTTGCCGCGCCAGCTCAGCGCTTTCCTCAGCGGTCAACGGCGCGGCGCGATGCCAAACCCAAAATGATCGCTCGAAGCCTCCAGCCCGCGCCTTTCCCACTGCTAGAAAAGCCGTGGCAAGGGCGATGAGAACAGGACGCATGCGCGTGCTTTGCCAAGAAGCAGGAAAAAACCGTGCGCCTCGCGAAACGGCTCCAGCACAGCGTTTCCCGACGGGCCGACTCCCGGTCACAGCTTGCCCAGCAGGCGATCAACCTCGACGTAGCGGTCCACGAGGGACTGGATTTTGTCGATCTTCTCAGTGTCGCCGGGGAGCGTTTTCACGGTCATCGAGTGGATGCTGCTGGCGATGGTGTAGCTGTCGAGCGGCGAGGCGATGGCAGGGATTTCGGAAGCCTGGAGCAACTCCAATATCGGCGGGCTGGGCTCGAGGTCGCCGGAGAGGACGAGGCCGGCGACGCTGTGGCCGTCGTGCTCGCTGAGGGTGCTGGCGGAGAGCGCGGCGAGGATCACGTCCTCGCGGTCGCCGGGGGTGATGATGAGCGTGCCGGGCTTGAAATACTGCATGGCGTGGCCGGAGTTCATCGCGCCGATAATGACTTTCTGCACGCGGCGGCGGGATTTGGATTTGCCGTTGAGAAAGGTGCCATGCGTGGTCTTGGCGATCTGGCCGAGCGTGGCGTTGGCGAGGATGGGCTCCTCGGGGATCGCGCCGAGGAGGTCGATGCCGAGCCGGGCAAAACCGCGCTGCGCGAAGTCGCGGACGTACTCGTATTTGTCGGGCGTGATCTTGTTCATGATGACGCCGGCCACCTCCACGCCCTCGCGGTCGAAGAGCGCCTTGTTCAGCGCGATCTCGTCGATGGGCCGGCCGATGCCGCCGCCGGTGACGAGGATGACTTTGCTGCCGAGCAGCTTGGCGACGCGCGCATTGGAGAGATCGAAGACGGAGCCGACGCCGGCATGGCCCGTGCCTTCGACGATGACGAAATCCTTTTCCCAAGTCGCGCGGTCGAACGAATTCTGGATGCGGCGGACGAGGAATTCGTTGTTC
>JANXWQ010000437.1 GCA_025351065.1 Chthoniobacter sp.
CGCTGCTGGTAGCAGGGCTGGCGGTTTTTCTGGCGGGCAAGTTTCATTAAGTGAACCAGCGGACTTTGTTGCTCGGGCCACTAGCATCGGGAATGAGGAAACAGTCCGTATGATGGCATTAGCATTCCGATCAAGAGTGATCGTGAGATCGACAAGATGCGGGCGTCCTGCCGGGCGGCGAGCGATGTGCTGGAGCGTGTTTCCGGGGTCATTCGGCCCGGCATCACGACGCGAGAGATTGATCAGGCGGCGGCCGATTTTATGGCTGAGCTGAATTGCAAGAGCGCCTTCCTAGGGTACCGGGGTTTTCCTGGGAATGTGTGCATTTCGGTGAACGAGGAAGTGGTGCATGGCATCGGCGGTGGGCGGCGGGTGCAGTATGGCGACATTGTGAAGCTGGATGTTGGGGTCATTCGGGAGGGGTGGGTTGGGGACACGGCGACGACGGTGCCGGTGGGTATCATCGAGGAAAAAACGCAGCGCCTTTTGCGCGTGACCGAGGATACGCTCGAACTTGCGATCACATTTGCGGAAAGTGGGCGGCGACTCGGCGACATGTGCGCGGCCATCGAGGACGAAGTCGTGGCGAATGGCTATACCGTGGTGCGCGAATTCGTGGGTCATGGCGTCGGGCGGAAACTTCACGAAGAGCCGCAGGTGCCGAATTACGGACGGCGGGGGAGCGGACCGAAATTGAAGGCTGGCATGACGATTGCCATTGAGCCCATGGTGAACATGGGGGTGGCGGGCGTGCGGGTGCTAGGGGACAAATGGACGGTGGTCACGCTCGATGCGAAACCGTCGGCACATTTCGAGCACACCGTGCTCATCACCAAGGGCGAACCGGAAATCCTGACATGGCGAAAAAAGACGCTATTGAAGTAGAAGGCACGGTCGTTGAACTCCTGCCGAACACGATGTTTCGGGTCGAGTTGCCCAACGGCCACCGGGTGCTCGCACATATTTCAGGAAAAATGCGGTTGCACTTCATTCGCATCTTGCCAGGCGACAAAGTTCTGTTACAAATGTCCCCCTACGATTTGACCAAAGGGCGAATAACCTTCCGGCAAAAGTAGTGAACCAAGCCTGATCGCACTGGGGAAAGCCCATTCCCGGCGCGATTTTTTGTCCTCCGAAAACCACCCAAATTTAAGACCATGAAAGTAAGAGCATCCGTCAAACGCCTTTGCGAAAGCTGCCGCATCGTGAAGCGCAAAAACGTGGTTCGCGTCATTTGCAAAAATGCGCGCCACAAGCAGCGGCAAGGTTAATTCCACATCCCAAGCATTATGCCCCGACTCCTAGGCGTTGAAATTCCCGGCGACAAGCGCATCGAAGCGTCGCTTCCCTACATTTACGGCATTGGCCCGAGCACGGCGAAAAAGCTGCTCGAACAGGCCAATATCAACCCCGATCTCCGGGCGAAGGACTTGAGCAGCGAACAGCTCAACCAGATCATCCAGGCGATTACTGCCAGCAAGCTCGCGATCGAAGGCGATCTGCGGCGCGAGTTGCAGGCGAATCTCAAGCGGCTGCAGGCAGTCAACTGCTACCGCGGCATCCGGCATCGCCGCGGTCTTCCGGTGCGCGGACAGCGCACTTCCACCAATGCCCGCACCCGCAAGGGTCCGCGCAAAACCGTCGGCGTCCAGCGCGCGAAGGACACGGCCAAACCGGCCGCCAAATAACCACCAAGCACCATGCCCGATTCCAAAAAACCAAAGGCTGACAAGGCCGAAGACACCGCTGCCGCAGCGCCCGCCGCTGAGACGGCTGCGGTCGAAACTCCCGCTGTCGCTCCTGCCGCCACGGCAGAAGCGCCGGTCAAGGCGGTGAAAGCCAAGGCTCCGAAAAAGAAAGACGCGGCGGCTGCGGCTGCGGCGGCAGAGCCGAAGAAGGAGGAGAATCTTTCGCTCGACCCGAACGCGGTCGTTGAGCAGATCAAGATTATCAAGGCGAAGGGGAGCAAGAATGTCCACTCCGGCATCGCGCATGTGGTCGCTTCGTTCAACAACACCATCGTCACGATCACCGACATGAACGGCGCGTCGATCGGCTGGTCGAGCGGCGGCAAGTGCGGCTTCAAAGGCTCGCGCAAGAGCACCGCGTATGCGGCGCAGATGGTGGCGCAAGATGCCTGCCGTCAGGCGATGGGCCACGGATTGAAGGAAGTCGAAGTCCGCGTCAAAGGTCCCGGGGCAGGCCGGGAGTCCGCAGTGCGGGCGATCCAGGCGGTGGGACTCGAAATCAGCGTCATCAAAGACGTGACGCCGGTGCCGCACAACGGCTGCCGTCCGCCGAAACAGCGCCGCGTCTGACGCCGCGTAAACGATTCACAACTTAGCAACCAAACCAGAACCGACATGGCACGTTACACCGGCCCCAAATCGAAAATCAGCCGCCGCTTTGGCGTGGCCCTCTTTGGCCCCTCCAAGGCTCTCGAACGCAAGAACTACGGCCCCGGCATGCACGGGCCAAAGGGTTCGCGCCGGAAGCAGAGCGAATACGCGGTCGCCCTCGGCGAGAAACAGAAGCTGCGCTACCAGTACGGCGTGCTGGAGCGGCAGTTCCGCCGCTACTTTCACATCGCCTCGACGAAACGCGGCGTGACCGGCGAGATCCTGCTGCAACTCCTCGAAACCCGCCTCGACAACGTGGTCTATCGCCTCGGCTTCGCGAACTCGCGCAGCGGCGCGCGGCAGCTCGTCTCGCACGGCCACGTGCAGGTGAACGGACGCAAGGTGGACATCTCCTCCTTCAACGTGAAAAGCGGCGACGCCATCACGATCAAGGACCGGCCGCAGTCGCGCCGGCTCGCGGCGAAAAATCTCGAGTTGACCCAAATCACGCCGGTGCCAGACTGGCTGAGCGTGGACAAGGACAACTTCAAGGGCGCAGTCGCCCGCGTCCCGACTCGCGAGGAAATCGCGCCGATCGTCAACGAGCAGCTCATCGTCGAGCTCTACTCGCGCTAAGCAACGGACGGAAAAACCTTACGAAAGCGGCGCGGGTTGCCTCGGGCAGCCTGCGCCGTTTTTCCTGCCGGGAAAAGGAGCCAAGTTTCCGCCCAAACTTTGATTGACCGCGATGCGGTCAACCGCTTTAACCCACTCCCGATGAAAACGCACCTCCGGCTCCTGCTCACCGCCGTCTTGGCCCTCACCGCCGCAGCGCACGCGGAGGAAAAGAACGGCCTCAGCCTGGCCGTCACCAAGACCCTGGTCGAAAAGAACGACAGCCGCGGCACCGGCGGCTCCTACGACAAGATCAACCGCACCCAGGCGCTCAAGGCGAGCATCAAGAACCTGTCCTTCAAGGAAATGCCCGAAGGCGAAGTCACCTGGTCCGTTCTGTTGAAACGCTACTCCTACACCGACACGCTGATCTTCACCGGCACCGAGAAGCTCAAGGCGCTCAAGCCCGCGGAGATTACCGAGCTGATCTTTGGCGGCACGAAGATCACCGGTTACGCCGGTTATTCCGAGACCTACAAAGATAAGACCGAATGGCAGATCACCGTGAAACAGGACGGCAAGGAGATCATCAAATCGCAGAGCACCTCGGCCTTTGACAGCCTGGCGAAGCACGCCGTCAAGCGTGACAATGCCGAGAAGCCGAACAACTAGCCGCGTCCCCCGGGACATGACCACGCTGCCTCGGTGCGGGCGCTTTCTCCTCGCGCCGCTGCTGGCCCTCGTCGTTGGTGCGGCGGAGCCAAACCCGCCGGCGCGGGAGCTGCCGGGGCCGCTGGCGGATGGCGCAGTGCTGCTGCCGAACCAGTGGCAGCTTCGGCCCGCGGGCGAGCAGGTCGTCACGGGCGACTTCCCGGTCAACATCGCGCTGCATCCCGCCGGCAAATTCGCCGCCGTGCTGCACTGCGGCTACGGGCCGCACGAGGTCGTCATCCTCGACCTCGCGAAGCACACCATCGTCTCCCGCGAACGCGTCCCGGAAGCTTTCTATGGCCTGGCTTTTTCCTCCGCTGGCACCCGCCTCTTTTGTTCCGGTTCCTCGGATGAAGCCGTCCACGACTTCCGTTTCGACGATGGCAAGATTGATGAAATGCCTCCCATCCCGCTGCGCGACGAAAAGGAGCGCGGCATCCCTGCTGGCCTTGCGTTGACCGCCGACGGCCAAGTGCTCTACGCCGCCAACCTTTGGAGCCAGAGCATCTCCCGCATCCACCTCGGAAAACAGGCGGAGTACGGGGCAGCAGACGAACTCCACCTCGGCGAGCCCGCCGCGCCTGCGCCCGCGGCGGATCCGGAGGCCACGGACGACCCCGCCATCACCAAACGCGACCGCGCCCTGCTCGACGCCACGGACCCGAGCGCCCCGTTTCCTTACGCCTGCGTGCTCGATGAAAAGCGCCGCCGCCTTTACGTCTCCTGCTGGGGCCGCGGCCAGGTCGCCGTCATCGACACCGCGACCTTCACCCTCCTCACCCGCTGGCCCACCGACGCCCACCCAAACGAACTCGTCCTCAGCAAAGACGGCCGCCGCCTTTTCGTCGCCGCCGCCAACGGCAACACCGTCGCCATCCTCGACTCCGACACCGGCCTCGCCAGCGAGACGCTCCTCGCCGAGCTGACCCCCGGCGCTCCCCCCGGCAACACCCCCAACGCCCTCGCCCTCAGCCCCGACGGCCAGCGCCTCTTCGTCGCCTGCGCCAATATCAACACCGTCGCCGTCTTCGACGTGGGCACCGTCGGCGCGGCGCGGGCGCTCGGCTTCATCCCGGTCGGCTGGTATCCCACTAGCGTCCGCGTCACCGCCGACGGGCGCACCCTGCTCGTCGCCAACGGCAAAGGCAGCCGCTCCTTTCCTAATCCCAAAGCTGGCCCCCGCCCCGGCAGCGCCACCGGCGACAAGACCCAGTACATCGGCGGGCTCATGCAAGGCAGCGTCTCGTTCATCGCGCTCCCGGAGGGCGAAAAGTGGGAGCCGCAGATGAAGGCGTGGACCGCCCTCGCCTTCGCCGGCCTCCCCCAGCACCCCGCGGCCCCCGCCCTCGCCCTTCCCCCCATCGAGCACGTCCTCTACATCATCCGCGAGAACCGCACCTATGACCAGGTGCTCGGCGACCTGCCCGAAGGCAACGGCGACCCCGCCCTCTGCCTCTTCCCCGAGCGCGTCACCCCCAATGCCCACGCCCTCGCCCGCCAGTTCGTCCTGCTCGACAACTTCTACGTGGACGCCGAAGTCTCCGCCGACGGCCACGAGTGGACCATGGGTGCCTACGCCACCGACTTCGTCGAAAAGACCTGGCCGCTCAGCTACGGCCACGCCAAGACCGGCAAATTTCCCTACCCGTCCGAGGGCGGCTTCCCCATCGCCACCCCCGCCCGCGGCTACCTCTGGGACCGGGCCAAAGCCGCCGGCGTCACCTACCGCAGCTACGGCGAATTCGTCCGCAACGGCCCCACCCCCGACGCCCCCGGCACCGCTCGCCTCCCCGCCCTGCGCGACCACTTCGACCCTCACTTCCGCTCCTTCGACATGGCCTACCCCGACCAGCGCCGCGCCGACCGCTTCATCGCCGAACTCCACCGCTTCGAGAGCGCCGGCGCCATGCCCGCCCTCCAAATCATCCGCCTCCCCAACGACCACACCTCCGGCACCAGCCGTGGCCGGCCCACCCCCAGCGCCGCCGTCGCCGACAACGACCTCGCCCTCGGCCGCCTCGTCGAAGCCGTCAGCCACTCCCCCTTCTGGCCCCACACCGCCATCTTCGTCCTCGAAGACGACGCCCAAAACGGCCCCGACCACATCGACGCCCACCGCTCCCCCGCCTTCCTCATCTCGCCCTACGCCCGGCACGGCGCCGTGGACAGCCACATGTATTCCACCAGCAGCGTCCTCCGCACCATCGAGCTGCTCCTCGGGCTCCAGCCCATGAGCCAATTCGACGCCGCCGCCCGCCCGCTCGCGCCCGCCTTTGCCCCCGAACCCGACCTCGCCCCCTACGCCGCGCGCCCCGCGCAGGTCAGTCTCGGGGAGAAAAACACCATCTTCTCCTTCGGCTCCCGCGCCTCCGCCAAAATGGACTTCACCCGCGAGGACGCCGTGGACGACCGCCAGCTCAACGACCTCCTCTGGCACGCCCTCCGCGGCCCCACCGCCCGTCCCCCCGCGCCCCGGCGGGCCGCCTTCGTCTTCACGGCGAAGAGGCAGGCGGGCGGGAAAAAGGACGACGACTAGGTTCGGTTCACGCATGGCGCAGCCCTCCGCGCCAAAGGCGCAGCCTCACGGGCCACAAAGGCGCAGCCCGCCGCGCCAAAGGCGCAGCCTCATCCCAGCCTGGGGCAACGCCCCAGGTTGAGGCAGGAAAAGGGACCAGGGCTGAAAGCCCAGTCATCCGCCCGGCGCAGGCAGCGGGCTTTCAGCCCTGTGCGGTCTCCTTCCCGAACTCCTGGGGCGCTGCCCCCGGCTGGGATGAGGCTGCGCCTGCGGCGCGAAGGTTCCCTTATCCTAACCCGGATGGCCGCGTTGGACTGCAAGCCCTACCCACCAGCCCAGGTAAACACTTAATGGCGTGGCCAGAGGCGTTTGATCGGCCACCCAAAACAATGGTTTGTAAAACTCCCCCAGCGCATCGGTCCATGCAGGCAACTTTTCAGCCAGGTAAACCGCCGGCCCGGCGCCCAGCACATACAGCACCACCAGCGCGACCAGCGCCGCCGCCCACCGCGCTGAAAATCTCGCTCCACGGGCCGGCCTGGCCGCGGGTATTGATCCAGCGCAGCGCCAGCCACGGAGTGGCCTAAGTGGCGGATGTTTGGTCGCCCAAAGCAATGGTGTGTAAAAACGCTCCACGAACGGCAAAGTTGACCTAAATTTCACACCCAGACAAACCGCCGGCCCGACGCTCACCACATACACTAGCAGCAGCGCGAGGAGCGTGGCGGCTCCGCGGCCGAGGAGGTGGCGGGGCGAGGTGGGGTTTTCAGCATCCATGCGCGGCGGGTGACGGGCGCGACGCAAGCAGAGGCCGGCCCGCGCCGCCAGCGCGCGCCGCTTTTGCTTTGAACACGGCGCGGGCTGGCGTGTCGGAAACGGCCACAACCATTGCGGCGCCCGCCGCGTATCCTACTGCACACACCACATGAAAATCCGCCGTCCCATCCTCGCCACCTCCATCGCCCTGCTCGCCGCGCTCGCGCCTTTCGCCCCCGCGGCGGAGGAGCCGAAGCCGCTGCCCGCCATCAAAGTCGATGCCGCGCCGCTGCCCGAAGGCGGCGGGCGCTACAGCTTTGCGCCCGTGGTGGAAAAGGTCTCGCCCAGCGTCGTGACCATCGCCACCTCGAAGCTGCAGCGGCGCAACGCGAACAAGAATCCGTATTTCAATGACCCGATGTTCCGCCGCTACTTCGGCCTGCCCGATGAGGACAACGGCGACGAGGACAGCCCGAAGCCGCCGAAGGGCGGCGGCGGCAAAAAGCGCCTGGAGCGCGCGGGCCTCGGCTCCGGCGTGGTGGTGGCGGCGGACGGCTACATCCTCACGAACAACCACGTCATTGACGGCGCGGACGAAATCATCGTGACCATCGGCAAGGACAAGCACGAATACAAAGCCACCAAGATCGGCAACGACCCGGCGACCGACGTGGCCGTGCTGAAAATCGACGCGACTAATCTGCCCGCGGTCATTTTCGCCGACAGCGACAAGACGCGCGTCGGCGACGTGGTCATCGCCGTGGGCAATCCGTTTGGCCTCACGCAGACCGTGACGATGGGCATCGTTAGCGCGCTCGGGCGCAAAGGCATCGAGCGCGGAGTCAGCTCCGGCGCCACCCACTACGAGGATTTCATCCAGACCGACGCCTCGATCAACCCCGGCAACTCCGGCGGCGCGCTGGTCGATGCGGAAGGCCGGCTCATCGGCATCAACACCGCGATCTTCAGCATGAGCGGCGGCAACCAGGGCATCGGTTTCGCCGTGCCCGGCAACCTCGCGCGCGGCGTGATGGAGAGCCTCATCAAGACCGGCAAAGTCTCGCGCGGCTTCCTCGGCGTGGCGCTCCAGCCGCTGAGCGAGGACCTCGCGAAGCAGTTCAAAATGGACGGCACCAACGGCGCGCTCGTCGCCGAGGTCACGGGCAAGAGTCCGGCGGAAAAAGCGGGCCTCCAGTCGGGCGATGTAGTGGTGGAAGTCGGCGGGAAAAAAGTGGAAGGCCCGACGGAATTGCAAATGACCATCGCCAGCATGGCCCCCGGCACGAAGGCCGAGCTGAAAGTCATCCGCGACGGGAAGGACAAGCAATTCACCGTCGAACTCGGCGAGCGCCCCGGCGACAAAGGGCTCGCCGCCGCCCAGCCGCCGAAAGCCACCGACCCCGACGTGCTCGACGGCGTGACCGTGGCGGACATCGACGCCGAAACGCGCAAGCAATACGAGCTGCCCGAGGGCACAAAAGGCGTGGTCATCGCCAATATCGACCCCGACTCCCCGAGTGCCGAGGCCGGGCTGAAAGTCGGCGACGTCATCATGGAAGCCAACCGCGAGCCGGTCACCACCGCGAAGCAGGCCGTGGATCTCAGCGAGAAACTGAAGAAGGAAAAAAAGGTGCTCCTCCGCGTCTCGACCAAAGGCGCGAGCCGCTACGTGGTCGTCGAGCGCAAGGAATAAGGCGCGTCCGTTCGCCCTTAGCTTCGCTGGCCAAGTAGCTTGGGCTTTAGCCCAAAGTCGGCGGGTGTTTGGGCTAAAGCCCAGGCTACTTTCTCCCGG
>JANXWQ010000450.1 GCA_025351065.1 Chthoniobacter sp.
CGCAGCAGTCGGCGACGTGGATGCCGAGGCAGACGCCGGGGCTGGCGGTGATGAGGCCATCGGTGCCGGGCACGGGCGCGGCGGTGTTTTCATCGACGATGGCGACGGCGCAGCCATGCACTTGCTCAGCGGTGACGAAATGTTTGGGCGCCAGCCCAAGCCCGGCGCGGGCGGCGGCGTGGAAGGTGTCGAGCCGCTGCACGGCGGTGGCGCGATCCACTTTCACATCGAGCCCGGCGATGCGTCGGGTGAAGCCGTGCGCGAGGCCGGGGAGCGCGGCGAGGGCGGGGAAAGTCTCGACGAGCGGCACGGGCTAGTGCGCCTTTTTCACGGGCTCGGCCTTGGGCGCGTGGCGCTCGGTGAGCGGGTCTTTGAAGGTCTCGCCATAGACGGTGTCGGTCGCGGTGACGCGGTCGAATTCGGCGAGCTCTTTGTTGTAGGCGGCGCGGCTTTGGATCTCGGTGGTGCGGGCTTTGGTGAGGGCCACGCGGGCGTCGAGCACGTCGAGTTGGGTGCCGGCGCCGGCGGAGAAGCGCTCGCTGGAAAGGCGCAGGGCTTCGAGCGCCTGCTCGACGTTTTTCTGCTGGCTGCGGATGGTTTCGCGGGCGGCCTGGAGATTGGCGTAGGATTGCTGGACTTCGAGTTCCACTTTCTGCACGGAGTCGTCGTAGTTGATCTTCGAGGATTCGAGCTGGGCGCGGGCCTGCTGGACTTTGCCGGCGGTTTCGAGGCCGTCGAAAATATTCCACGAGCCGGTGACGCCGTAGAACCAGCCGTCCACGACTTTGTCGAGTTCGTCGGTGAGGCGCGAGTTGCGGAACTCGTAGCCCGCATTGGCGTCGAGGCGCGGTTTGTAGCCGGCGAGGGCGACTTTGATCTGCTCTTTGGCGATGAGGATCTGCTGGCGCTGCACTTTGAGATAGGCGCGTTTTTCGCGCGCGAGCTGGAGCGCGTTGAGCAGGCCAAGCGGGCGCTCGATGATTTGGAATTCGCCGATGCAGTTGAAGGTGGGCTTGCCATTCGGGCCGGGATCGAGGCCGAGCGTTTTGGCGATTTGAAGCTGGGCGATGAGGTAGCTATTCTTTGCGCGGATCAAGTCTGGGCGGGCGTTGGACAGCTCGACCTCGGCGCGGAGGACGTTGAAACGCGGGACGGTGCCGGCGTCGAAACGGTTCTGCTGGTCCTTGAGCTGGTCGCCTAGAAGCTGGACGGATTCCTCTTGCACTTTGATGAGCGCGCGGTTGAGCAGCACGTCGTAAAACTGTGCGCGGGTTTGCGCGATGATGCGGTCCACAGTGTCGCGCAACTGGTAATAGCTGCTGTCCTCGGTGAATTTGGCGATCTTGATGGCGGCGCGCACCTGGCCGCCGGCGTAGAGGACTTGCTTGGCGGTGATGCTGACCTTCCACGATTGGTCGCCGACGCCGGAGCCGAACTGGTTGAAACCCGTGGTGGCCGCGGGAATGACGGTTTCCGAAGTGCTGAGCAGCGTGCCGTCCGCGGCGGTGGTCGTGGTGGTGGCGACGGTGGGTTTCGCGGAGCCGTTGCGCCCGGTGTTTTCGAGCAGGCGCTGATCCTGGTAGTTGAAAGCGCCGGTCACGCCGAGGTGCGGCAGCGCCTGCGCGCGAATCTCGACGATCTGCCCGCGGGTGCGCGCGATCTCCTGGATTTGCTTGAGGATGTCCGGGTTTTGCACCAGCGCCACCTGCACCGCGCGGTCGAGGGTGAGGTCGCCGGTGATGACGTGCGCGGCCCCGGTCCCCTCGCCGGCAAAAGAGCTGGGAAGCAAGGCTGGCAGAGCCGCGGCGAGCGCCGCGAGGAAGGAAAGTGGTCGCATTTATTTTTGGCAGTAGGTGAAGATTTTCTCGTAGATTTGCAACCAGGCTTTTTGCTCCTGCGGGCTGAGCGCGGCCATCATTTTCAAGAGATTGGAAACCATGTCGTCCCGCACTTCGGTCACGAGCGCCGTGCCGGATGCGGTGGTCTGCACGAGGATTTTCCGGCGGTCGTCCTTGCCGTGCGCGCGGCGGACGTGGCCGAGCTTTTCCAGCCGGTCCACGAGGCCGGTCGAGGCAGCGGTGGTGTGGCCCATGCGCTGCGCGACCTCGGACATGCTGAGTTCCTTTTGCTCGCGCAAAAAGCTGAGCAGGCAATACTGGGGAAAGGAGACGTTGCCGCGCGCGAGTTCTTTGGAAAGGGTGAGCACGAAGCAGCGCTGGAGGACGGTGAAAATATCGGCCAGCCGTTCGGCGTCGGCTCGCAGTTTGGGGGTTTCGTGCAGGGCAGGCATAAGTTAATGGCGTTTATGGTAAGGGCATCGAAGCATCCGTCAACCGGGCAGAATGATCGCGCGCGCGGGCTTGTCAGCGCCGCGCCGGCTGGCCTAGCCTAGCCGCCTATGGATGTTGATTTGCTCCGCACTGTTTCGATTTTTCGCACGCTGTCTGACGACGAGTTGCGCGCCTTTTGCGGCCTGCTCACGGCGCGCGACGTGCCGCCGCGCGAACGCATCATCGAGGAGGGCACCGAGGTGCATTCGCTCTACCTCGTCTGCACCGGCGTGGTGCATATCCGGCGCATGGCGCAGAAGCGCGAGATGCTCCTCGGGCGGCTCGGCGTGGGCGGGTTTTTCGGCGAGATCAATCTTTTCGATCCCGGCCTAGCCACCGCCAGCATCTACACGATGAAGCCGACCAAGCTCGCTTTTGTGGACTACGTGACGCTGCGCACCTTCATGGCCGAGCACCCAGCCACCGGCTACAAGATCGTCTCCGCCATGATGACGGAAATGGCCCGCCGCTTCCGCCTGACCAGCGCCCGGCTCGTCAATACGGCCTACTGGAAAAGCGCCGAGGCCGCGGTGGCGCACAATTCGTAGCGCGCGCTCACGGCGGCTGCTGGAAAACCTGGTCGCCGGCCTGCGGCGTGCCTTTCACCACATCGGCAATGGCGAAGGGCCGGCGGCGCACCTCGCCCGCCTTCAGTTCGCCGGTCTCGCCGCCGCTGGCCGCGCGGCATTTCAACACCGCGCCCGGCTGCGGGCCGGGGCTCGTGCCGCTGTCGATCAGCACGAAATGGCCGCCGTCATTGACTAGGCTGACCGTGCCGACGAACTGCGGCTTTGCGTGCGCCACGGGAATCGCCTTTTTCGGCCGCGACCGCACCAGCGCACAGCCGGAAAACTGCACGGTCAGAAGCACGGCGAAAATGAAGCGGGGCGACATGCACGGGAAAATGCCCGCGCCCATTCCGGCTGGCGAGAAAAAGGACACTCGCGTCGGCTTTCGTGTCACCGCACCGTGACTCAGCGCGGGCGAGCGTCCGCCATGGTCACCATCACCACGGCGCGGACCGACAGGAGCATCACGCGGGTCAGCACGATAAAAGAGCCGCCGAAAAGCAGCAGCGCGGAGAGGAATGGGAGAAGCATGGCGGGCAAAACAGCAAACGAGATGCCAACGCCGCGCGCCGGCCGCCGTCCCCGCCAAGCGTCGTGCTCGCTCCGTTTTCACCCGCGCTTAAATTTGCTTGCCGTGCCGGACGAACCACGCGAATAGATCGCCCGCCCGCCGAACTTCGAATTCGCGGGCCCACCGGAGAGGTGGCTGAGTGGCCGAAAGCACCGCTTTGCTAAAGCGGCATACTCGCAAGGGTATCGGGGGTTCGAATCCCCCCCTCTCCGCTCCCCTTCTTTCCGGGGCCGCCTACTTCTTCATCTCGCGCCCGAGCGCCTTGAGGATTTCGCGCTTCAGCCCGATGGCTTCGATGGGGCCTTCCTGTTTGTAGAGGACATCGCCTTTCGCGCCGAGCAGCACGGTGTAGGGCAGCGCGCCGGTCCACGTTTTGTCAAAGGCGGCGATGAGCGCGTATTTGTCGGTGGTGCCGAAAAGCAGGTTGCGATTGGACGCCTGCTGTTTGGTGAGAAACTTGAGCACCTCGTTTTTCTCGTCGGGGAAATTGGCGGCGACGGAAACGAACTCGAAGTCGCGCTGGCGGTACATACGGTCGATTTCCACCAGCTCGGGAAACTCGGTCACGCACGAGCCGCACCACGTCGCCCAGAAATTCACGAGCCGCACTTTCGTCCCCTCGCCTTTGCGCAGCGCGGCGAGGCCGGCGGCATCCACGAGATCCACAGTCACGGGCTCCTTGGCGAGCTTGTCCATGAAGGCTGCGACCTGCTCCTGCTTGCCGGCCCATTTCACCGAGCAGCCAAAAGCGGGCGTCTGCGCGGGCTCGGGCGCGCGGCCGGCGAGCACGGCGTCGAGCGCCGCGCGGAGGTCTTGCGTTTTCACGAGCGGGGCGCGCTCGCTGTCGTCGATGCGGCCGACGTAACGGAGCTTGCGCGCCGCGTCGAAGACGAAGGCCTGCGGCGTGACCGTCGGCCCGTAAGTGCGGGCGACGGCTTCGGTGTCGCCGTCGTAGAGGTAGGGGAAATTGAAGGCACTGGCTTTGGCGCGGACTTTCATGTCGTCGAAGCTGTCGCCGAGTTCGGTGTAGCCGAGTTCGTCGAGGCGGACGGATTTCGGATCATTCGGCGAGATGGCGACGACGGCGACGCCCTTCGCCTTGTAATCGTCCGTGATTTTTTTCAGCCGATCTTCGTAAGCCTGCGCGGTCGGGCAGTGGTTGCAGGTGAAGACGACGACGAGCGCCTTTGCGTCTGCGAAATCGGCGAGCGCCCAGTCTTTGCCATCGACACCGGGCAGTTTGAAATCCGGCGCGGCGGCGCCGGGCGCGAGCGTTTCCACTTTCGGCGCTTCGGCAAAAAGCGCGCCAGCGGAGAGCATCGTGAGGAGCAGGAGGGAGGATGTTTTCATGGCGCTCGAACGGGACGCGGAGCGCGGGCGAAAGTCAACCGCGCGCACTTGCGCCTTCACTCGCAGCCTGCTTGCCTCGCGCGATGAGCGAACGGCTAAACGACTTCGATCCGACGCACGCGATCTTTGGCGCGATGGGCTCGTTCTGGTGGCGCATCCTGGTTTTTTTCGCGTGCTGTTTTGTCGGGCATTTCGTCGGCGTGAACTGCGCGGGCGCGGCGGAGTTTTTCGACAACCTCTGGACGAACGGCCCGCGCGCCGCTTTCGATCACGACGGTATGAATCCGCTCTGGGTGCCGCTCACCTGGCTCGGCACACTGCTCGTGGGCTGCCGCGACGGCTGGGGCTTGATCCAACTGGTCGTGCTCGCCGTGGCGTTCCTGTTTGTGTGGCTCTCGGAGGATCGTTTCATCCACGGCTTTGCCATCGCCGCGCTATCGCAGCCGGTGGATAGCTTTCTCGTCGAGGGCACGAGCAACACCACCGCGCTGGTCGTGGGGCTCGCGGTGCTGGCCGTCTGGGAAGCGTTTGTCGCCGGAGTTTATTGGTGGTGTTGGAAGCAGATCGAGTAGCTTCCGCGCGGTGAAAATCCTGATCTACCTCCTGCTCGCCGTGCTGCTCTACGGCATCTTTCGCACGCACCGCAGCGTGCGGCGGAGCGCGAGCGCGGAGGAGCGCGCCATTGCCATTCGCGTGTCCGCGTTTGCGTGGCTGGTCGGCTTCATTTTCCTGCTGGCGTTTGTTTTTTCTCCGGGCCGGCTGCGCGTCATCATGCTGCTGCCCGCGTTCATTTTCGCCGTGTCCCTGGCCCGTTTCTGGCGCGACAAACGCGCGCGACTGCGGCGTGAGAGCGAGGAGCGGGTGAACCTCGAACGCATGAAGCGCGTGAACTGACCCGCGCCGGAATAAATGTGCCCCGCGAAACGTCCAGCCCTTTGCCAATCCGCAATCCCGCCGCTACTTTTCACCGACCATGACCATCCTGCCCCGTCCCCTTTCGCTCCTCGCCAGCATCGCCCTCGCCCTCGCGAGCTGCCATGCGGGCGATGCGCCGAAAGTCACTGAAAAACCCGCCGACCTTTCCAAAATGAACAAAGAGGAACTCAGCAAAAAACTGACCCCCGCGCAATTCAACGTGGCCTGCGAAAACGGCACCGAGCCGGCCTTTCGCAACGCCTACTGGGACAATCACGAAGCCGGCATTTACGTCGATGTCATCAGCGGCGAGCCGCTTTTCGCGTCGGTGCATAAGTTCGACTCCGGCACCGGCTGGCCGAGTTTTTGGCAGCCGTTGAAAAAGGAGGCGCTGCGCGACAAGAGCGACACCTCGCATGGCATGCAGCGCGACGAAGTGCGCTCCACAAAAAGCGACGCCCACCTCGGCCACGTCTTCCCCGACGGCCCGAAGCCGACCGGCCTGCGCTACTGCATCAACTCGGCGTCGCTGCGCTTCGTGCCCGTGGCGAAGCTGAAGGAATTCGGCTACGAAGAATTTCTCCCGCTGTTTGCCAAACCCGCGGCGAAGTAGCCGCCGCGCCCGCGCCCGGCGCTATCTTTTTTCCGCCCGCCGCTGCGTCAGGAAAAGGCGCACGATGAAGATCGGCACGAGCGTCGCGATGGTCATCACCGTGCAGACGAACCAGCCCGGAATCACCCGCGCCCGGTCGCGCTCCACAGCGTCGAGTCCGGCGCGTGCCACGTCCTCGGCGGGCACTTTGAAGATCTCCGGCGCGGGCAGCGACTCGCCCGTGCCGGGGCGGTCGGCGATGCGCCCAAACTCCGTGCTCACCGGCCCCGGACACAGCGCCGTCACCGACACTCCGGTACCGCGCAATTCCGCGCGCAACGCCTCGGAGAAGCTGGTCACGTAAGCCTTCGTGGCCGCATACACCGCCATCTTCGGCAGCGGCAGCAGGCTGGCCACGCTGCTCACATTGAGGATCGCCCCGCGGCCCGCGCGCACGAGATCGGGCAGCAGCGCGTGGGTCAGCCGGGTGAGCGCCTTGATGTTCACATCCAGCATCGTACTCACACGCGACCAGTCGCTTTCCTCAAAAAAACCGTGGTCGCCCAGCCCGGCGTTGTTGACCAGCAGGCTCACGCGCTCGCCGCTCGCGGCCAGCGCAGCAAGCAGCGCCTCGGTCTGCACCTCGTCCGCGAGATCCGCCGTGTGGCAGTGGATGGTCAGGCCGGGGCGGTCCAGCTCCAGCTTCAGCGCCCCCAGCCGGTCCAACCGCCGCGCCACCAGGATCAGCGACCGCGCGTGCGGCGCGAGTTGCCGCGCAAACTGCTCGCCGATGCCCGAGGACGCGCCCGTAATGAGCGCCGTGCAGCCGTGGAAAAAATTCATCCGGCGAGTGGAAGGGGACGCGTGCCGGGTGGCAAGTGGCAAGTGCCGCGGCGACGCTCTTTCCACTTGTCACCTGCCACCCGGCACCTGTCCCCTGCCCCCATGACTGTGCTCAACCTCACCGACCAAAAACCCTTCACCACCAAGGACGGCTCGACCATCCGCAGCATCCTCGACCGCACCAATGCGCCCGTCGAAAAGCAGTCGCTCGCCGAGGCGCGCGTGCCCGCCGGCGCGGCCACGCAGCGGCATTACCACCGGCTCGCGGAGGAGTTCTACTTCATCCTCAAAGGCGCGGGCGAAATGGAGATCGACGGCACCGTGCACCCCGTCGGCCCCGGCGATGCCATCCTCATTCCAGCGGGCGCGTGGCACGCCATCACCGCCCGCGAAACCCTCCGCTTCCTCTGCTGCTGCGCACCGCCGTACGCGCACGAAGACACCTATTTCGCGTAGCGCCGTATGAGCGAAAATGAAAATGCCTCGTAAAATCAGTAGGCCTCGAGATAGGAACGGCGACGCCATGAATCGCACCCAAAATCACCCCACCACCGCCGCGTTCGTCCTCGCTCTCTTTCTCCACCCGATCTTCGCCAGTGCGAGTGGCCTGCTCCCCGAAAATTGATCCAGGCGCTATGAGAGTTGGCGGCGCGCCAGCGCCGCCCAACTCCCAATGAAAAGAAAACGACATACACCCGAAGAGATCATCAAGAAGCTGCGTGAGGCGGCGACGCTTTTGGCCGGAGGCCAGGGCGTCGA
>JANXWQ010000464.1 GCA_025351065.1 Chthoniobacter sp.
CTCTACGTCGGCGTGAACGACTACGAAAACATCATCCCCTCGGGCCTCTACCGCATCACGTCGAGCAAGGGCGATGATGCGCTCGACAAAGTGGAACTCCTGCGTGCGATGGAGGCGAAGGGCGACCACGGCGTCCACGCAGTCGTGCCCACGCCGGATGGCAAGGCGCTCTACCTCATCTGCGGCAACGGCACGAAAGCCGCCGAGACCGTGGCGAATTCGCAAGTGCCCGCCGTGTGGGGCGAGGATCATCTGCTGCCGCGCATGCCCGATGGCCGCGGCTTCATGCGCGACGTGATGGGCCCCGGTGGAAAAATCTACCGCGTCTCGCCGGACGGGAAAAACTTCGAACTCTTCGCGACCGGCTTCCGCAACATCTTCGACGCGGCGGTGAATCGCGACGGCGAACTTTTCACCTACGACGCGGACATGGAGTATGACTTCAACACCTCGTGGTATCGCCCCACGCGCATTTGCCACGTCGTGAGCGGCGCGGAGTACGGCTGGCGCAACGGCGCGGGCAAGCGGCCCGAATTTTACCCCGACAACCTGCCGCCGGTCATCAACATCGGCCCCGGCTCGCCCACGGGCGTGGCCTTCGGCTACGGCGCGAAGTTTCCGGCGGAGTGGCAGGAGGCGATGTTTTGCTGCGACTGGAGCTGGGGAAAAATGTGGGCGCTCACGCTCCAGCCGCAGGGCAGCAGCTACACGGCGGTGAAGGAGGAATTCCTCTCGGGCACGCCGCTGCCGCTGACGGATGCGATCATTCATCCGCAGGACGGCGCGATGTATTTCGCCATCGGCGGGCGGAAGGTGCAGAGCGGGCTGTATCGGGTGACTTATACGGGCAGTGAGAGCACCGAAGACGAAGGTCCGAAATTCGCGCAACGCGCCGAAGAAATCAGAACAGATGTCCGAGGAAAGTACTGGCGTGCGGAGAATGATCACCGAACGCTTCGCCGTAACTTCGAAGGATTTCACAGCAGCAAGGAGTTGCCGAAGATCGAAAGTGTGTGGAATGGCGTCGGGGCTGAGGATCGTTTTATGCGCTGGGCGGCGCGCACCGCCATCGAGCATCAGCCGCTCGATCGCTGGGCGGAAAAAGCGCTCACGGAAAAAGATGCCGCGATTCAAGTCGAGGCGCTGCTCGGGCTCGCGCGGGCGGCGGGAATCGATCCGCAGCATCGCAAGGCGGACGACCCGCCGGTGGATTTGGCAATGAAGGCGAAGTTGTTCGATGCGCTCGGCAAGCTCGATTGGGAAAAGCTCAACGAGGAACAGCGGCGCACGCTCGTGCGCACGGTCGAGATCGTCTGCGTGCGCTTCGGCGCACCGGACGCAACGCAGACGCAGCGGCTCATCGCATATCTCGACCCGCATTTTCCCGCACCCACGCGTGAGCTGAACTGGCTGCTGTGCGAGACGCTCGCTTTTCTCCAATCACCATCGACCGCGGACAAAGCGATGGCGCTCATCGAGAGCGCGCCGACGCAGGAGGAGCAGATGGAATACGCGCGCGACATCCGCCTGCTCAAGACCGGCTGGACCACGGAGCTGCACACGCGCTACTTCGCGTGGTTTTTGAAAGCGGCGAACTACCGGGGCGGCGCGAGCTTTGACAAGTTCATCGAGTTCATCCGCAACGACGCGGTGGCCAGCCTGAGCGATGCGGAAAAGACCGTGCTCGCCGACGTGCTCGCCAAAAAGCCCGAGCGCAAATCCGCGCTCGAAGCCGCCGCCAGCGCGCTCGCCGGGCACACGCCGACGGCTTGGACGCTAGAAGAACTCACCGCCGCCGCGAACACCGGCATGAAGGGGCGCAGCTTTGAGACGGGCCGCAAGATGTTCGCCGCCGCGGGCTGTTTCACCTGCCACCGCTTTGGCAATGAAGGCGGCATGACCGGCCCCGACCTCACCCTCGCTGGCGGACGCTACAACGCGCGCGATCTGCTCGACAACATTTTGAACCCGAGCAAGGAGATCAATGAGCAGTTCGTCCCCACCGTGCTGACGAAGCAGGACGGCACGCAGATCATCGGCACCATCGTGAATCTGAACAACGCCAACGTGACCGTGAACACCGATCCGTCCGACCCGTGGCAGCGCATCGACGTGAACCGCGCGACGGTCAAAAGCATCGAGCCGTCGAAGGTCTCGCTGATGCCGCCGGGGCTGCTGAACCTGCTGACCAAAGACGAAGTGCTCGACCTAGTCGCCTACGTGCTCGGTGGCGGCGACGCGAAGAACGCGATGTTTGCGAAGTAACAGGGGCGCTTGAGAAAAGTGCGGAAACTGTAGGGGAAGCTGCCAGCTTCCCCCGATCCTTGGAGAGGGTCGCGGGAACCTAACAGGTTCCCCTACAGCCGCGCGTTAGACTTGTGGCACAGTCTCCTACAGCGTCGGGATAATGTAGCTTTTATCCACGAGCCAGAGCGTGTCGTTGTAGTCTTTTTCCCTGATGAACCGCGCCGAGCCGTCGGCGAAGACGTAGTTTGAGCCGTCATCGTAGGCGTGGAGGTTGAGGATGTCCTTGTTGTTGCCGTGCGGCGGTTCGAGGAAGTCCATGAAGAAATGGATGCTGCCGGACTTCGGCGTGCCGAGCAGCAGGGTGTTGCTGGGCGTCTCGATGCGGTTGATGCGCACGTCCATATTGGCCTGGCCGAGCATGCCGAGGTCGTTATAGCCATTCATGATGTAGCTGGTGTTGTTCGTCGTGTTGCTGAGCGGGTCGGTGTGGCGGACGAGGAAGTTGGTGGGGTCGCCGGGCGCAGCGAGGATCTTGGTGTCCCGCACGTATTGCGCGATCAGTCTGGGCCAGCGGTCATGGCCGGCGGCACCGCTCTCGCGGCCGGGCAGTTCGAAGTCGTGCTCGCCCGCGTAGCTGAGCATGGCGATGGCGACCTGTCGCATGTTGCTCAGGCCCGCGGTGCGGTTCGCGTGCCGCTGCATGGTGGCGAAAACGGGTAGCGCGATCGCGGCGAGGAGCGCGATGATGGCGGAGACGACGAGCAGTTCGAGCAGCGTGAAAGCGCGGAGGCGGAGCGGTGTTTTCATGGACGGGGCACGACGGGAAGGTGGCGTGGTCACAGCAGCCAACCGGCAGCGCGGGAAAACCTTTGGGCCGGCCAGCGCGGCGCGTCCGCCTTTCGCCTTCCCATTTCCTCCCGCGCCCGCAAGCCTCCCGCGCAATTTCCAATGGAACCGCCCGCCATCATCCCGCCGCCGCGCCCGTTTTTTTTCGGCCTGCTGCGGCGGCGCATGAGCCTGCGGCTGACGCTGCGGGGCTGGCTGGCGCTGGTGCTCGCCGTCGCGGGGCTGGTGCCGTTTGTGCCGTATGGCCTGAACCGTTTTCTTTCCGTGCAGGCTCCGGTGCGGGGCGGGGTGCTGGTGGTCGAGGGCTGGGTGCAGGACTTCGTGCTGGTGCGGGCGTGGCGGGAGTTTCAGGCGGGCGGCTATGTGGTGTGGTGCGTGACCGGCGAGCCGCTCGACAAGGGCGCGCCGCTGGCCGAGTACAACGACTTTGCCACGCTCACCGTGGCCACGTTTGAAAAGTGGGGCGGCGCGCCCGGCGTGCTGCATCCGGTGATTTGGGAGCCCGTGCGCCGCGACCGCACCTACACCTCGGCGCTGGCGCTGAAGGCCTGGCTCGAGGCGCGCGCCCTGCCCACCGACCGGCTGAATGTGGTGACCCGGGGGATGCACGCGCGCCGCACCCGGCTGCTCTATGAAAAGGCGTTCGGCCCCGGCACGCGCGTGGGTGTGATCTCGGTGCCTGACGAGGATTTCGATCCGATCGACTGGTGGAAAACGAGCGGCGGTTTCCGCGCGGCGGTGGATGAAAGCGTGGCTTACATCTACGCCCGCTGCTTTTTCCGCGGGCGCTGACGGGCGCGGGATGACCTGTTGACCGGGGCGCGCGCGCTGGCATATTCGCCGCCCTTTTCCCATGCCGCTCTCCCGCACCCGCAACTTCTGTATCATCGCGCACATCGATCACGGGAAGACCACGCTCTCCGACCGCCTGCTGCAAATGACCGGCACCGTGGCCGACCGCGACGCGCAGGATCAGCATCTCGACGCCATGGACCTGGAGCGCGAGCGCGGAATCACCATCAAGATGCACCCCGTGGCGATGACCTATAAGGCGAAGGACGGGCACACCTACAAACTCAACCTCCTCGACACGCCCGGCCACGTCGATTTCGCCTACGAAGTCTCGCGCTCGCTGGCCGCCTGCGAAGGCGCACTCGTCATCGTGGATGCCGCGCAGGGCGTGGAGGCGCAGACCGTGGCCACCGTCCATCTCGCGAACAAACAGGGCCTGACCATCGTGCCCGTGATCAACAAGATCGACCTGCCAAACGCGGACATCCCGACGGTCAAAAAGCAGCTCGAAGAAATCCTCTCCATCCCCGGCGAGGAAGCCATCCTCGCCAGCGCCAAGGTCGGCATCGGCATCGAGGAAATCCTCGAAGCCGTCATCGCCCGCATCCCGGCTCCCACGAAATGGCCCGACGAAAAAGTGCGCGCGCTGGTCTTCGACTCCACCTTTGACTCCTACCGCGGCGTGGTCACCTACGTCCGCATGATGAGCGGCTCCATCAAAGCGGGCGACGGCGTGAAAATGATGAGCAACAACCGGCCCTACGAGGTGAAAGAGGTCGGCGTTTTCCGTCCGAAAATGGAGGCCAAGCCTGTGCTCCACGCGGGCGACACCGGCTACGTCATCGCCAATATCAAGACGACCTCGGAGATCAAAATCGGCGACACCCTGACCGGCACCTTTGCCCCAGCGACCGAGCCGCTGGCCGGTTTCCAAGTCGTGCAGCCGATGGTCTTCAGCGGCATCTATCCCATCAACACCGCCGACTTCGAGCACCTCAAGGCGGCGATGGGCAAACTCCAGCTCAACGATTCGTCCTTCGTCTTTCAGGCCGAATCTAGCGTGGCGCTCGGCTTCGGCTTTCGCTGCGGCTTTCTCGGGCTGCTGCACATGGAGATCATCCAGGAGCGGCTCCGGCGGGAGTATGGCATGGACATCATCGCCACCTATCCGTCGGTCATCTACGAGGTGATGAAGACCAACGGCGAAACCCTCGTGGTGGACAATCCCGAGTTCCTGCCCGACGCCAGCGTCATCGCCGAAATCCGCGAGCCCATCGTGAAATGCTTCATCATGGTGCCGAATGAATACATCTCGCCGCTCATGCAGCTCATCATGGACAAGCGCGGCCTCCTTGACCACACCGAGACGCTCGACAGCAAGCGCGTCATGCTCACCTGCGTCCTCCCGCTCAATGAGATCGTCGTCGATTTCAATGACAAGATTAAGTCCATCACCCGCGGCTACGGCTCCATGGATTACGAGCACGCCGGCCACCGCGCGGAAAAGCTCGTGAAGCTCGACATCCTCGTGAACGGCGAGCCGGTCGATGCCTTCTCCTCCATCGTCCATCGCGACAAAGCCGAGGCCCGCGGCCGCCAGCTCGCCGCGAAGCTCAAGGAGGTCATCCCCACGCAGATGTACCAGGTGGCCATCCAGGCCGCCATCGGCGGGAAAATCATCGCGCGTGAAAGCATCAGCGCCATGCGCAAAGACGTGACCGCCAAATGCTACGGCGGCGACATCAGCCGCAAGCGCAAGCTTTTGGAAAAGCAGAAGGAAGGTAAAAAGCGCATGAAGTCGATTGGCCGCGTGAACATCCCGCAGGAAGCTTTCATCGCCGTTTTGAAAACCAACTGATCCCAAACGGATGAAAGCCTTCGCCCTCCTCGCCCTCGCCCTGCTGCTCGCCGGCTGCTCGACCGACCGCGAAGACCAGGCCTTTTTCGAGCAAGGCTGGGTCAAGCCTGAGGAAGGCGCGAGCCGCCGCATGTACGGCCGCCCCACCGCGCCCGCGCCAGAAAAATCCGCCGAGCCCGCCTCGCGCTGACCCATTGGCGGTGGCGGGTGGATGACACGCCGTTGGGCTCGGGAAAGTTGTTGCGCGCGGTTTCCTCGTAAATACATTGCGGGCGCGGTGTGACCGATTTGTAACTTATTTTCACTTGTAGCGGGAGCGGCCGTGGTCGAAGTGTAATTACCGATGAGCAAATCAAGTCAAATAAGTGGCTGGCTGAATTTGCGAAAGGATGGCCAAAGGGTCTCCACCCAAACGGGTGGGGTGTTGTCTGGCAAATGGGGTGCGATATTGATCCTATGAAACCGATCACTCCCATGTTTTGCCGTAATTCATGGCTATTACCGACGAGTGCGCCCGCCGCCTTCTCACTCATCGAGGTCGTCCTCGCCATCGGCATCGTTTCCTTCGCCTTCGTCGGCATGTTTGCCCTGCTACCCGCTGGCATGACCATCTTCCGTCAGGCCATCGACAATTCCATCGGCTCCCAGATTGTCCAGCGCATCGTCAATGAAGCGCAGCAGACGGACTTTTCCGCCCTGATCGCGGCCCCTGTCACCACACGTTATTTCGATGACCAGGGCAACGAAGTCACCGCAGCCAACAACTCGCTCTACACCGCCGAAGTCTCCGTGCTGGCCCAAACTCCCGTGCCTGCGCCACAAGGGACGACGCGCCCCACCGCCAGCCTGGCGACCGTGACCATCAAACTCGCCAACAACCCCGGCCGTAACGCCGCCCCATTTGATGCCGGCAGCAAGGTGCCCTACGGCACCTACTTCGCCTACATCGCCAAGAGCAGCCAATGACCCCCGCCGCCGCCAATCCTGCCGCCCGCCACCCCGGCTTCACCCTGATCGAGTTGATGCTGTCAACGTCCCTCATCGCCCTCATCGCCCTCCTGCTGGTCTCAATGACCAACTCGACCGCCGCCACCTGGCGCTACACCACCAGCCGCATCGAGCAGTTCCGCAGTGCCGACGCCGCCTTCGAGTCCATCACCCGCCGCCTCAGCCAGGCGACCTTGAATACCTACTGGGATTACGACAGCCCGACTGCACCCACCAAATATTTCCGCCAGTCCGACCTGCGCTTTATCACCGGCCCCATGACCACCGGAGCGAAAGCGTTGCTGACGACCAAAGACCCGCGGCGGCCCACGCACGGGGTCTTTTTCCAGGCTCCGCTTGGTCTTGTCGATGAACCCAAGAACAATTTCACCGGGCTGGATAACCTGCTCAACACCTGCGGCTACTACATTGAATTCAACAAGGAGGTTCGTCCCCAATTCCTCGACGACTTAGGAAGTGGCGCGCCACCCTTGCGCTACCGCTATCGCTTGATGGAATTCACCCAGCCGTCCAATGCCCTGTCGATCTACGGCTTCACGTCTGGCAGTACCAGTGGCAAATCCAATAACGCCGGTTACACAGCCAAAACGTGGTTTTCCAACGCACTTCCTGTGGCTCCTGCGGTGCTGTCGCCGGCGGTGCATGTCATGGCGGAAAACATCATCGCCCTCGTCCTGCAGCCGAAACTTTCAAAAAAGGACGAGACCTCCACGGGCAAAACGCTCTCCACTGACTACATTTACGATTCCACCGCCACTAATACCGACCCGGACATCAACCCCAAGAACCAGTTGCCTCCCATCGTGCAGGTGACGCTGGTGGCTATTGATGAAAACTCTGCCAGCCGTGCCGCCAATGGTCCGACGCCGCCCGCTTTCGACGCTTCCCTGGACACCATTTTCCAAAAATTCCAAAAAACGTCCGACTTCGATGCCGATTTGACGACGCTTCAGACCACACTCCTAAACTCCAAGCCGCCGATCAGCTTCCGCGTCTTTACCAGCAACGTCAGCATCCGCGGCGCAAAATGGAGTAGAAAGTAACATCCTATGAAACCCTCCCAAAACTCCCAGCCCGCGGGCGTCGC
>JANXWQ010000480.1 GCA_025351065.1 Chthoniobacter sp.
CCGACGAAGCCCAGCGCGGCAATGGCGGCCCAGTCCCGGCCGGCGATGCGCGGCTTCTGGTTGCGCAGCCACCAGCTTCGATACCAATAGTTGCCGTGGAGATCGATCTCCGTGAGCCGTCCCTCGACGATTTGAAACTTAATGACTCCGCTGGCCACATCCTGATCCGGCAGCAGCGCGCCCGAGGTGATGTAACCGGCATCGACATAATGCCTGGTCAAAGCGACGCGCGCTTCCTCCAACTCCTCGCTGGTAATCACACGCCCCGCGTAACTCGCGACGACTTTGGCAAGCTGCCGCTTGGAGAAAACATGGTTGCCTGCGAACTCGAATCTTTTCACCGACACCTTGACCGTGCTCGCCAGGGAAGCACCGGCTAAGCGCTGGTCGAGCGGCGGCAGGACCGGGAGCATGGCATCGACCGCGAGCTGGAGTTTGTAGCGCGGCAGTTCGCGGGGCTTCTCCTCGAGGGTGCGGCGCAGCGGCAACTCACCGGGCAGCAGCGGCAGATCCTCGGGCAGCAGCGAAATCTCCGGTTTCTCGCCAGGTTTCAACGGCTCCGCGGGCAAGGGCTCCGGCTGCTGGGCGTTCGACGTTCCAGCGGCCGGGCCTTTTTGCTGAGCGAATGCCGAAGCGGCGGCCAGCCCCGCGGTCAGCGCAAAACGTAATGCCAAATTCATCGGGCCCGGACGCTGCCCTTTCCCTTCTTCCGAACGCGAGGAGAAACTTCGGTTTGCGGCTCGTCCGGCGACTCTTCAACGCCGCTGCGGCCGACGAGGAGGAAGCTGCTGAACTCCTGGCCGAGCCGCATCGCGCAACGCTCCTGCAGGCGCGTGGAAATATCGACGAAGCTGGCTTGCAGTGCGGCGAGGGCATTGGCCAGGTCGAGCGGGGGGGCGGTGATTTGCACGGTGCCGGCGGTGCTGCCGGTGGCGGTGATGAGGCTTTCGGAGGGGAGGAAGTTGTCGGCGATGAGGAGAATGTTGCCGCCTTGGCCGATGGCCGCGTTGGCGCTGATGAGGCTGTGATCGAGGATGATGAATTTGGGATCGATGAAAATGTTTCCCCCGGTTCCGCCGCCTGCTCCGGCGGCGAGTTGGACGCCGCCGGCCGTGGCGGTGATGCTGCTGTAGGTGAGAAAAAGCGTGTCCTTCGCAATGATGCGGATGCTTCCGCCGTTGCTGCCCGCGCTCGCGGTGATGCTGCTGTGGCCGTCGAGGTAAATCGAGTCACCGGAATTGATGTCGATGTTTCCCGCGTCGGCTTTGGCTGCGGACGTAGTGATCAGGCTGCGATGGTCGAGGGTGATGCCGTCGTGCGCGCGGATCGAGACGCTGCCGGCGGTGCCGTCGCCGGTGTTGGAACTGCCGACGGTCGCGTACGAGTCCATCGCCAGCGTGTCGAGTTTCAGGGTGACGGAGCCGCTCGAACCCAAGCCCTGCGATTTCGCCGAGACACCGGTTTCCACGCCCTTGCGCCCGTCGATGCGCAGGCTCTTCGCTTCGATAAACACGTCGCCGCCGCGTCCGCCCGGACCGGTGGACGTGCTCTCGGCGCTGATGAGAGTCGGCAGCGCGAAAGAACCGGCGGTGATTTTCACGCTGCCCGCGCGCACCTGCACGTCGCCGCCGTCGCCGGTGCTGGCGGTGCCGGCGGAAAGCGTGCCGCCGTTCGTGAGGAGAAGTTTGCCCGCGGAGACGCTGACATTTCCGCCCTTGCCGGCGGCGAGCGTGCTGGCGGTGATGAGGCTGGAATCCTTGATCTGGAGCTGATTGGCGACCGTCAGGTTCACGCTGCCGCCGGCGCTCGCATCGAGCGTGCGTGCGGAAATGCGCGCGCCGCCGAGCATGGTCAGGTCGTCCGCGGTGATGCGCACGTCGCCGCCGCGGCCCGCCGTGAGCGGGACGATTTGCGCGGGCGGGAGGCTGACGAGCAGGGTGGAGAAGTTGTTGCTCGAATCCTGCGGGCCCGGCAGTGAGATGGGAACATTCGGGGACGAAACCGTGATGCCTCCCACCGAGAGCGACCAGCTATTGAGCGTGACGGTATCGGTCACGAAACCGTTTGGGTTGATGTCGTTGATGTCCAGCTCCCACAGGCCGTTGAAGGCGATTCCATCGAACGAGGAGAGCGGCGCGGTCGGTTGAAAGGTGCCGGTGAAGGGCGCGGTGCCGTCGGCGATCGAGATAGGCGCGCTGTCGGTGAGCACGGTGCCGTGAAAATTCTGTCCGGTGCCGCCGACGCCGCTGAAGAGATGGATCATCCGCCCGTCGTAGCTCCGCAGTGCGACATCGAGATTTTGATCCTCGGTGTGGTCAATATCCAGCGTCACGGTGAGTCCAGAAACAAGCATCGGGATTTCCACCATTGCGGGGGCCATGGTGTCGGCGGTGATGGTGCCGTTGTTGAGTTCGATGCGCTGGGCGGTGATGTCGATCGAACCGCCGTCGCCCGGCCCGGCAGTGGACGCGGAGATCCTGCCGAGATCACTCACGCGAAGGAGCGGCGTGCGCAGGTTTAGGTTGCCGCCGGCCCCGCCGTTGAGGGCGGCGGAGGTGGCGGCGGAGATCTGGGAGTTTTCGCCAGAGACGAAAATTTCGCCCGCTTCGATGTCTGCGCTGCCAGCGGCTCCGGTGCCAAAGGTGCTGACGGTGACTTTTCCACCTGCGACGACCGCGAGCGGCCCGGCGATCTTCATGCGCACATCGCCGCCGCGCCCGCCGACCGTCTTATCATTGGTGCGCGCGGCGATGCCGGGAAGAGCGACGGCCCCGGCGCCGGAGATGAACACGCTCCCCGCGGTGATGTCGATGCTTCCACCCGCGCCGGAGCCGAAGCTCGTCGCGCTGACCTCGCCGCCGCCGGTGATCGTGAGGTCGCCGCCAATGTGCAACCGGATGGCACCGCCCGCACCGCCGCCCAGCGGGCTCTGGGTCTCGGTGCTGATCGCGGTAATGTCGGCCAGGCCTTGGCCGAGGATCGAGGCGCTCTGCGCGGTGATGCTGACCTCGCCGCCCGCGCCTTGGGAAAGAGTGTCGGAACTGATGCGCGCACCGGCGGCGAGTTCGAGATGACCCGAGAGCATCAGGGAGACATTGCCCGCGGCTCCGGTGGTGTCGGGCTGGTTGTCGGCGATGATGCCGGTGAGCTGCGAGAAGCCGCCGGTCGCGGTGACGTGCTGGGCCACGATGGAAATATTCCCCGCTTGGGCGGGACCGAATGTGGAGGTCTGAATCACCCCGCCCGCGCCGATGGTGAGCTGCCCCGTGAGATTCAAGCGGACGTTGCCGCCTGGCCCGTCGGCCACGGCTTGGGCGCTGATGGCGCTGCCGGAGTCGCGAATCATCACGTTGTGCGCGACCACCTCGATGTCGCCGCCCGCACCCGGCGCGACCGAAAAGGCGTCCACCCGGCCAATGTCGCTGAGGTCGAGGGTATCGGCGGTGATGCGGACATTGGCGCCTCGTGTCGTGCTTTCGGCGGCGCTGGAGATGACTGAGACACCGGAGAGCGTCATCTGGGGCGCGGCCACATCGACGACCGCATCGGCCGCTACGGGCCCAACGGCGTGCGCCTCGATGAAGCTGAAAGCGGTCATGGCAAGCGATTGCTGGAGTTTCACGTCCACGCGGTGGTCGGGCGTCTGGAGCGTGGCGGCGATCTTCGAGTTTTCCATCACGAGCCGGCCGCCGCGGATGACGACGCCGTTGGTGTTCAAAGTGGCGTTCGTCATTTGCACATCGCCGCCGATCAGCGACCACGTCGCGCCTGCGGCGGCGGTGAGAGTGCTGCCTTGAATAGAAATCGGGCCGGCATTGGCGGGCAGGAAACCGAAGGCCGCCGGTGGCGCGCTGGTGAGCGTGGCATCGGCCGGACCGGGTGCGGCGTTAAAGCGCGTGCCGTCGCTGAGCGCGATGTGGTCGCCGGTCACGACGGCGAACGCGCCGCCGACATCGACCGCGGCATTCGGGCCGAAGAGGACGCCGTTGGGATTGAGGAAATAGAAATTTGCGCCGGGAATCGTGGAGCGCAGCAGGCCGTCGATGGACGAGGCGCTGCCGCCGGTGACGCGGGCGAAAATACGGAGCACGTCGGCGGGGCCGGAAAAGGTGGCTGATTCGCCGTTCGCGAGGTTGAACTGGCTGAAGCTGTGGAAAAGATTGGCGTCCACCTTTTTGCCCAGCCCTGCGGGAATCTGAAACGCCGGCCCCGGCAGCGAACCTGCCGCTCCGAGCGAGCCGTCGGTGATGACCTCCGCGCGCAGCACCCCGGCGGCGAGCAGCGAAGCGCCGATCCACCGCGCCGCGGTGCCGGCACCGGTCCGGCCTTTTTTGCTGCGGGCTGGAGGCGGCATCGGAAAAACCTTACCGGCGGCGCGGACGGAGCCGCCGGGCACCGCCGAGCGCCAGAGCCGACGTCAGCAAAAGCGCGCAAGACGGCTCCGGGACGACCACCGTGAGCAGCACGTCATTTGCGCCGATTTCTGCGTTTTCGTTGTAATTGATGCGGAAAGTATTCAGGCCGGCGGTAACATTGGCTCCCTCGGGCAGGCCGTTGAAAAAGCCGCTCATCGGCCCGGACACGTTGTCGATGATGGTGAAAACGGTTCCCAGCACCAGCGGGAGGGAGCCGGAATCCTGCAGGTTCAATTGCGCGGTTCCGGTTCCGAGGTCGGTGCCACTGCTGACGATCAGTTTATCCGCGAGCGGCGAGTTGCTATTGAGCGTGAGGTCAAAAATAGCACCGGAATTCAAGGTGACACTGCCGAGGTTCATCGTCATCGGCACGCCGCCGAGCGAAGGATGGAGGTGGCCGCCAGGCCCGATGGTCACGAGGCCGCTGATGCTCCCGCCCCCGCTCAATTGCGTTCCGCCGAACACGCTCACATTTCCCGCCAGCGAACCATTGTTGACCAGCGTGCCCGCGATGATCGTCATGCCGCCGCTGAAGGTGCTGTTGCCCAAGAGCGTCAGCGTGCCGGCACCGACCTTGGTCAGGCTGCCGGAGCCGTCGATAACGCCGGCATAGGTGAGGTTTCCGCCAAGAGCGACATCGACCGTGCCGCCAGCACCCGAAAGGTTCACGCCGCGGTTGGAATTCAAAGTCATAGTGCTTGAAACGCGCAACGTCCCGCCGGCGAGAACCAGCATTCCCGGGGTCGCCACAGGCGGCGCTGTGCCGAGATTTTGATCAGCCGAGACTTGCACGGTTCCGGCGTTGATTTTCACCGCGCCGGTGAAGGTGTTGTTTCCGCCCAGTGTCAGGGTGCCCAAGCCGTTCTTCACGAAGCCCTTGGCTCCGCCAATCGAGGTATTGACCACCACTTCGCCTACCCGGACTTCCATTGTCGGAACCGCCCCGGCTGGGGTGGCCAGCGTCAACGTGCCGCCGCTCAATTGGTAACCCGGCATGTCGAACTGGAAGCCACCCACGGAGATGTTGCCGCTGACCGTGACGAGACCGGTGCCCGGATTTCCGCCGAAGACCGCGAGGTTGGTGCCGTTGGTCCACGCGACATCGGCCGGGGCCTGGCCGCCGTTCAACACCGCCGGCAGGGGCATGGCGTCAAAGCTCGTGGAGTTGGTATTCCACACTCCCGGGCCTCCCATCGTGCCATTGTTGTAGGTGCCGTCCGGATCCCAGCCCATCGGCAAAATCCCCGGCGTCACCGCGCGGCTGACTTGAAGGTTCGCCGCGCCGGTGATGTCCGGCAGGAAGGTGGCCAGCACCGGATCGTAGGGCCGCAGGAAATCGCCGGCTCCGCCGCCGACCGTGAACACGACGTTGTCGATCGGCTGGCCTGCTGCCAGGTCGTCGAACACGATTTCGAAAAGGTCCACGTCGCCCGGCTTGACCTGCCCTATCGGAGTCGAACCCGAAATCACAATGCTTCCTGCTGCGCCTGCGGTGTTATCGACGAAGGATACGTTGAACGGAATCTTGGAGAGCACACCGGCGGTGGTGTTGAAGCGCGCCCGGCTCGCATCAAACGTGATCGTGTACTGAAAAGCCTGGACCTCGGCGGGATCGGTTTTAGACACCCACTTCGTCAGGCCGGCGACATAGGTTAACGTTTTCGTGGTGTAAGTCGCACCATCTGGGGTGGCCGCAGCGCCTTGGCTCGAGGCGGTGGAAAGCGCCAGCAGGCTGGGGCAGAGCAGGGCGAGCGCGGCGAGGTGCCGGACTTGCAACCCCTGCGTCAAAACGGAACTGCGGAAGGCGAGGTTCGGATTCATATTTTTTGGGGGGAAACGTTGCGGCGGAATAGCCGAAACGCAGAATTGCAATACGACCAAGGTTGGCCTGCCGTCAAACACTTTCCCCATCCGCCGCGGGACGCTCCGCGGCGTGCGGCGCAAGGCCGCCGCTACCGGCGCTCCGCCGCCGCGGCTTCCTTCAAGCCGGCCTGGTCGAGCAGCGCGGCGCGCTGGGCGTGCAGCTCTTTGTTTTTCGGCGCGGCGTCGATCTCGTTGGAAACCATTTCGAGCGCTTCGTACCAAATGCCATGCTGCGCATAGACCGCGGCTTTTTCGAGGCCCTTCGCGTCGGCGAGCGCGGCGGTGAGTTTGGCCTCGGGCTCGATGCGCTGGATCGAGCCGCTGGCGATCACATCCTGCGAACGGTTCGCGGGATCGGGCACCCACGCAATCGTCCATTTGTAGGAAACCCCCGGCTTCAGCGTGACGTTGTGTTTTGCCAGCGACACGCGATGGATGCCGCCGTCCGCCTTGTCCGTGGCCACTTTCAAGAGCGGCTTCGGATTCTTCGGTTCGGTCAGCGTCAGCTCGAAATGCGTTTTCGCCGCAGCGGTCTGATACCAAAAAAGCGACGGCTGCTCGCGCGTGGTGAGGGCGGTGTGATTCGGCGCCAGCACGTAGAGCGAAGGCAGTTTCTCGCCTTTGCCGCGGGAGCCGCCATCGCCGTCGATGCGCGTGCCGGTGGTGACGTTCTTCGGCGGGGTGTAGTCGAAAAGGGAGCGCTTCTTCGCGGGCGGGGTGGGTTTGGCCGGCTCGGCGGCGGTCTGCGCTGAGGCGTGCGTTGCGAGAAAGGCGGCGGCGATGATGAGCGGGAGAGTTTTCATAGGGTGGGGGTTTTGGGGGCGGCGGAGAGGACGCTGTGGACAATGATCTGATTCGCCTTGCCCTTCAAGCTCATTGGTCCGACGAGCTTCGTGATGAAGCGGTTGCCCAGCCGCTTCCACGTCGCGTCGCCGATGAGGATGGTGCAGAGCGCGGTCGTCTCATCGGTTTCCACTTCCTTGCCCGCGCTTTCAAGCCGTGCCGCAGTATTCGTGGTGTCGCCGAGCACCGTGAATTCGACCCGCTCCGCGCTCCCGATGCTCCCCGCCACGAGCGGCCCGGTGAAGATGCCCACGCGCATCGCGCACACCGGCATCCCCCGCGCGGCCCAGCCGGCGTTGAGCTGCTTCAGCTCATGCCGCATGGCCAGCGCGCACTCCACGGCGTTGACCGCGTCCTCGTCGATGTCCTCCTCGCGCGTGCGCGGCACCGGTGCGCCAAACACCGCCATGATCGCGTCGCCCACGTACGCGTTGACCATCCCGTTGTGCAGGTCCACATGGCGCGCGATGCCGGTCATGTATTCGTTGATCCAGCTCAGCAGGCTCGGCGGATCCATGCCTTCGGAAATGGTGGAAAAACCCTTCAAGTCGGTGAAAAGCACCGTGGCCACGAGGCGCTGCGGCTTGAGCCGGCCGCCGTCGAGAAACTGCTCGCGCTCCGCCCACAGCGCGTCGGCGACTTTCGTTGAGACGTGCCGGGAGAAAAGCGACTGCATGGTGTCGCGTTCCATGCGCTCGAGATAGACCGTGAAAGACGTCACGAAAGTCGCGGTAACGAAGCAGCCGATGGCGGGCGCGGCAAGCAGCAGCCAGACGCGGTGGTGAAAGGAAAACCACACCGCGACGTGGAGCGCGCCGAGCACCACCCCGAGCGCGGGCGCGAGCTTCCACGGCGAGCGCAGCCACAGGCTGAGCGCTCCGCCGAGCAGCGTGAACGCAGCGATCCACGCGATCTCCGCCCACTCCGGCCACCACGCCAGCGGCGGCACCCCGTCGAGTGCCGCGCGGAGGAGCTGATGCACGAGCATGGCGTGGATTTGCACGCCGCGCAGGTTGTCGTCGATGGGCGTCGG
>JANXWQ010000499.1 GCA_025351065.1 Chthoniobacter sp.
ACAGCCCGCCATTCTGCGGCACCCAAAAAACCTTCCGCGGCCCCACGACGCTCCCGCCCTCCGCTTTCTCGAAACCGACCAGCACATTGAACAGCGAAGTTTTTCCCGCACCCGAGCAGCCCAGCACCGCCGTCACACCCCCATGAATTTCCAGCGCCACCCCACGCAGCCGCCCCGGCGCGAGCGCGACGGCATCGAGAGTCCAGAGGAGGGAGTCAGCCATGATCGCCGAGCATGGAGGCGAAACATCTCGCGCTGGTCAACAGCAACGACTCGCGGCTCGCGCGCGCTCACCCAAAGAGGTTGAGCCTGTCCCGGTTTGGTGGACATGGTTGGGCAGGGTGGCGCAACCTACGAAAGTATGAGCGAACCGAAACCAAAACGAACGAGGCGACACTATGACGAAGAGTTCCGCCGCAATGCCGTGGCGCTGTGCGCGAGCAGCGGGCGGCCCTTGAAGGAGATCGCCGCGGAGCTGGGCGTCTCGCACTGGAACCTGCGCGACTGGACCAAGGGAGGAGAGCGCAAGAAAGCCGCGCCACCGGCCACGGCCGAGGAAGCGCAGCGTGAGATGACTCGTCTGCGCCGTGAAAACGAAAGCCTCAAAGCACGGTGCGAAGTGTTAAAAAAAGCCTTGGGTATCCTTGCCGAACCATCCGGCAACGCCACACGCGCATGAAAGCGTTGCAGGAGCAGGGATACCGGATCGGGGACTTGTGCGCCGCCTTTGGGGTTTCGCGCAGCGGCTACCATCGCGCCCGCACCGCCGCCCCGTGCGCCCGGGCCGGCCAGGATGCGCAGCTCGCCCGGATGCTGTGCGAGATCCATCGGCAGAGCCGCGGCACCTACGGCCGTCCGCGGCTGACGAGCGCGTTGCGCCAGGGCGGGCAGCGCTGCTCACCCAAGCGCGTCGCCCGGCTGATGCGCGGCCACGGGCTGCGCGGGGTGCGGCGCGGGCGCTTTGTGCCGCAGACCACGGACAGCCGGCACGAGAACGGGGTCGCACCCAACCGGCTGCGGGACCAGCCAGCGCCGTCGGCACCGGACGAGGTCTGGGTCGCGGACATGACTTATATCCCGACCGCCGAAGGCTGGCTCTACGTGGCCGGCGTGCTCGACCGCTGCAGCCGCCGCGTGCTCGGCCTGGCCATGGCGGCCCGGATCGATACCGCTCTGCCCGAAGGCGCGCTGCGCCAGGCCTTGTCCCGGCGTGGCCAGCCCCAGGGAGTGCTCCACCACAGCGATCGCGGCATCCAATACACCTCGGCCCGCTATCGCCAAATCCTCCAGCGACACGGCTGCGAGGCCAGCATGAGCCGTCGGGCCAACTGCTACGACAACGCCCACATGGAGAGCTTCTGGGGCACCCTCAAAGCCGAACTGCTCGCCGGTCGCACCTTCGCCACACGAGCCGAAGCGCGTCTGGCCATCTTCGAATACGTCGAAGTCTTCTACAACCGCACGCGACTCCACAGCGCGCTCGGTTACCTGTCACCTGTGGACTTTGAGACCAAACTAAACTAACAACCCATGCCACCCTGCCCAACCATGTCCACCAAACCGGGACAGGCTCAGGTTGTCAAAATCGTTGTGGGAACCGCGAGGCTCAAGCGTGTTCCACTCTCGTTCCCGCAGTTGGCGAAGCGCTTTGGGAACGCACGCAACAAGCCTTGAAACTTCGTTGCCCGCCAGAGACTCTCCCGTCATGCGCAGCATGCGTGGCGTTTGATGCGCAGTCATTACCAGTCACAAATGTCGCCTGACCTCCATTTCTCTTGTAGCAACAACACGGTTCCTGTGAGGCGCTTCATTTTCATTTTGTGTCTTATCGCCCTTGCGTGCCCCTGTTTGATCGCACAGCAATCAGGCGGACTCCAAACTGGCAAACTCCAGCCGAGCACTGGTCTGGTGCCGACAAATGAATCTCAGTCACAAACGGAACCTCCGGCACAGCGCAGCTATAGGGCATCCCAGCCCGGGATGTCGGGTGGCCCCACTCGTGATGGCAGCCAGCCTCAGCAATCG
>JANXWQ010000652.1 GCA_025351065.1 Chthoniobacter sp.
AATCAGAAATGCCCTCGATTGCTCAAAACCACTGGGTGCCAAGTGCTTCGGTTGTTGCACTTCAAATGTGAACTCACGCTGTAAAATAAGGCTGGCGCGTGGCTGTAGGGAACCCGTTGGGTTCCCCCGATGCTTCTGACACGGTCTCCGAGCGGACGGTCACGCCGTGGCCAGCCCGGACTCGCGCAGTTCCCCGAAGGCGAGCGCGGCGGCGCGCAGTTTGCGCATGGCGAGCTCCAGCCGCGTCTTGATGGTGCCGAGCGGGATGCCGGTGTGCGCAGCGATCTGGCGCTGCGAGAGGCCGCGGAAATAGGCGAGCCGCACGGCCTGCTGCTGCGCCTCTGGCAGGTTCGCGATGAGCCGGCCGACGACGGCGGCAGTGTCGCCTTGGGCGGCTTCCTCGTCGGCTCCGCTGTGCATGGCGGCGGCTTCGCTCTCGGTTTCCACGCGGAAACGATCCTGCGCCCGGCCGTAGGCGGCCTTGCGGCGCAAGCGGTCGATGGCGCGGCGGCGCGCGAGCGTGACGAGCCAGCTCAGCGCCTGGCCTTTGGCGGGATCGTAATTGGCCGCGTGCCGCCAGACTTCCAGCAGGCACTCCTGCACCAGCTCCTCGACATCGCGGTCATTGGCGATGATGCGGCCGATGATCGTGCGCAGGAGCCCGTGGTAGCGGCGGTGGAGCAAGGCGAGCGCGTTTTCGTCGCCGCACTGGATGGCCGCCATGAGCTGCTCGCCAGTGGGTTCGTCGGGCGCGAGCGGACGGGTTTGGTCGATGTGTTGATGGTCGAAGGAGTAAAGCATGGGTCGTGAGGTTTGGTTCGAGCTTTGTCATTGCCTACCCCGTGCCAGCCGCTCGCTACTCTGAGGCATAGGGTTTGGTTGCGTTAAATGTGTAGAAAAAATCAACAACACTGTCGTTTATTCACGACACATAGCCGTCTGTCAGCAGCCCGCTTTTTGCCACAGCCAAAGCCCTCACGCGTCGCGTATCAATTGCCACATGGATGCCGAACCCGAAATCTCCCTGCCGCGTCTCGCCGCCTTTTTGCGCCAGCACACGCACGACGTGCGCAACGGCCTGAACGCGCTCGATCTCGAAACTTCATTCCTCCAAGAACTCGTGACCGACGACGAGGGCCGCGCCTGCCTCGCGCGCCTGCGCCAGCAAGTACGCGGGCTCGCCGGGCAGCTTCGCGCCACCGCCGCGCTTTTCCAGGATCCGCAGCCCTGCCGCGCGCCGCTGGCCGCGCGGGAGCTGCTGCTCATCTGGCGCGAGCAGCACGCGGCGCTGCCGGAGCCGCCCGCCGTCGAGTGGGTGGATGAAAGCGGCGCGGCGCAGGTGAATGTGGACGCGGAAATGATGGCCGCGGTTTTCCGCGAACTCCTGGCCAACGCCCGCGCCTTTCACGACGGCCTGCCGGCCAGGGCCACGGTGCGCCCCGAGGGCGGGGAGGTCGTCTGCGAACTCCGCGAACCCAAGGCCAAACCCGTCGATACCGCGGGCTGGGGCCGCCAGATTTTTGCCACGACGAAACGCGGCGGCTACGGTGTAGGGCTCTGGGCGGCGCACCGCCTCATCGCGGCGAACGGCGCGACCATCACCCACCGGCAGCAAGATGGCGCCCTGCACACCCGCATCGCGCTTCCCGCGCTGCTGTAGCTAGCTTCCCCCATCCTAGGCGAGACCCAACGGGTTCCCCTACCGCCACGCCCTACCCCACCGGCGGCGTGCGCCGCCCGGCCAGCATCGCGACGATAAAGAGCACGATGAAGACGAGAAAGATGATTTTCGCGATGCCCACGGCGGTGCCGGCGATGCCGCCGAAACCGAGCACGGCGGCGATGAGGGCGATGATGAGGAAGGTGATGGCCCAGGAGAGCATGATGGTTGGTTCCTTTCGGGATTGAGGTTTCGTTGATCAACAGGAGTTCGCCGCGGTGGGCGCGGGTGCGCGGGTGAAAGTGGAAAAACTTTCGCGCGGGCGGGCACCGGTTTTTACATCCGCGAAAAACCGGGCGGGCGATTGCCGTTTGCCACAGCGCCACCATAGTCGGGGTCTGCCCGCACCATGAATTGGAAACGCCTCTCCCTCACGCTCAGCCTCGTCGCCATCGGCATCGGCCTGACGGGCTTTGCCGGCTGGACATTCGGCATCGACGCCCTCACCCGCATCCACCCCGCGTGGGTGACCATGAAGGCGAACACGGCGCTCTGCCTCATGCTCGCCGGCACGGCGGCGGCGATCTTGCGGGATGAAACGTGCAGCGGACTGCGGCGGCGGCTGGCGCAGGGCTGCGGCGCGGTGGTGGCCGCGGCCGGGACGCTGACTTTTGCGGAGATCATTTTCGACTGGGACCTGGGCATCGACCAGGCGCTTTTTCACGAATCACTGGCCGGCGCGGGGCGCTCTTTCCCTGGCCGCATGGGGCCGGCTTCGGCGCTCATTTTCATGCTGCTCGGCGCGGCCATCATGCTGCTGGATGTCCGCACGCGGCGCGGCGTGTGGCCCGCGCAGTTTTGCGTGGTGGCGGCCTCGGCGCTGAAGCTGGCGGTTTTCCTCTGCTATTTTTACGAGGTCGAGCTGCCGCCTGAGCTGAAGCCCTACTTCTCGATCGCGCTGCACACGGTCATCGCGTTTTTGCTGCTGTGCGTGGCGCTTTTAATCGCGCGGCCGGAGCGCGGGTTCGTGGCGGTCTTTCTCGCGGCCAATCCCGGCGGCGAAATCGCGCGCCGCATGCTGCCCACCGCGCTGCTCGTGCCCGCGCTGCTGGGCTGGCTTTTCGTGCTGGGGCGGCAGGCGGGCTATTTCGGCGAAGGCGTGGCGGTGTCGCTGCTCGCGGCGTCCATCACGGTGATCTTCTCGGGCCTGGTCTGGTGGGCGGCGCGGGCGCTCGGGCGCAGCGACGCGCAGCGCAGCGCGGCGGAGACCGGGCGCGCCCAGCTCGCGGCCATCGTGGCGTCGTCGGACGATGCCATCGTCAGCAAAAGTCTCGCGGGTATCGTGACGAGCTGGAATGAGGGCGCGGCACGGACCTTCGGCTACACGGCGGAGGAAATGATCGGCCAGCCCATCATGCGGATCATTCCTGCGAACCGGCAGGACGAAGAGCACGAAATCCTGCGGCGGCTGCGCGCGGGCGAGCATCTCGATCATTTTGAAACAGTGCGCGTGACCAAGGACGGACGGTTGATCGACGTGTCGCTGACCGTCTCGCCCGTGCGCGACGCCGCGGGCGTGATCGTGGGCGCGTCAAAAATCGCGCGCGACATCGCGCAGCGGAAAAAGAGCGAGGCCGAGCTGCGCGCGGCGCGCGATGCCGCGGAGTCGGCCAACCGCGCGAAGGACGAATTCCTCGCCGCGCTCAGCCACGAGCTGCGCACGCCGCTCACGCCCGTGCTCATGCTGGCGGCGGACAAGGAGGCGGCGGCGGAACTGCCAGCGGCGGTGCGCGCGGACTTTGCCATGATCCGCAAAAACGTGGAGCTGGAGGCGCGGATCATCGACGACCTGCTCGACCTCACGCGCATCACCCACGGCAAGCTGGCGCTGCGCTTCGAGGCGGTCGAGGCGCACGGGCTGATCGCGCACGCGCTCGCCATTTTGCGCAGCGACCGGGAGGGGAAAAACATCACCCTCTCGCTCGACCTCGCGGCGGCCGAGCCGCATGTGCGCGGCGACGCCGTGCGGCTGCAGCAGGTCGTTTGGAACGTGCTCAAGAACGCGATCAAGTTCACGCCCGCAGGCGGGCGCATCGCCATCCGCTCGTGGAATGAGGACGGCCAGTGGCGCGCGGCTTTCACCGACAGCGGGCTCGGCATCACCGCGGAGGAAATGCCGCACATCTTCACCGCCTTTGCCCAGGGCCGCGAGGCGGCGGCGTCACGCTTCGGCGGGCTCGGGCTCGGGCTCTCGATCACCGCGCTGCTCATGCACGAACACCATGGGCGCATCTGGGCGGAAAGCGCGGGCCGTGACCGGGGCGCGACCTTTCACCTCGCTCTGCCGCTCGCCGCCGCGCCCGCGCCCGGCGCCGCGCCGGCACCCGTGCCGCCCACGCCGACGCTGCGCATCCTGCTCGTGGAGGATCACGACGACACGCGCGCAGTCATGCAGCGGCTGCTGACGCGCTGGGGCCACGCGGTCACGCTGGCCGCGTCTGTGGCGCAGGCGCGCGCGGCGCTGGCGGGCGGCGTTTTTGACCTGCTGCTGAGCGATGTCGGGCTGCCCGACGGCACCGGCCACGAGGTCATCGCCGCGCTGCGCGAAACGTCAGCCGTGCCCGCCGTGGCGATGAGCGGTTACGGCATGGAGGCCGACATCCGGCGCATCATGGAGGCCGGTTTTGCCGAGCACCTCGTGAAGCCCATCGTGGCCGGGCGGCTGCGCGAACTGCTCACGCATTTCGCCGCGTCTTAGCCGCCGACGGCAGGTCACGGGCCACAACCGCGTGCATGCACTCCGGGCAGATGCCATGCGAAAAATCCGTGCCCGTGTGCTCGTGGATGTAGGCCTCGATTTCCTGCCAGTAGTCGCCGTCGTCGCGCACTTTTTTGCAATACATGCAGATGGGCAGCAGGCGCTTGAGCTGGCGCAATTCGTCGAGCGTTTTTTCCAGTTCGGCGATGCGCTCGGCCAGCCCCGCCTCCAGCGCCAGCACGCGCTCGCCGCTGCGCATGCGGGCGAGCAATTGGGCGGTGTCGGCGGGCTTGCTGAGAAAATCGTCCGCCCCCGAGGCGAAGGCCGTGAGCACATCCTCCGCCGAGTCGCGCGCCGAGACCATGATGACGTAGATGTAGTGCGGATACGGAATGGTGCGCAGCGCACGGCAGACGTGCAGGCCGTCGAGCCGCGGCATCTCCCAGTCGAGCAGCACGATGGCAGGCGGGTCGGGCTGCATCAGGATGTCGAGCGCCGCCTGGCCGTCGCGCGCGACCGTGGTAGCATAGCCGTGGCGCTGGAGGAGGAAGACGAGCGCTTTTTGCGTGCGCTCGTCGTCCTCCACGACGAGCACGCGCACGGGTGGCTTCGAAATTGCGGGCTCGGTTTTCATCACGTCAAGGGAATCGCACGCCCGCTCCGGCGTGGACGCCCCGGCGCGGCCGCGGGGCAAAAAAAAGACGCCGGGAATCGAGGTCGCTATTCCACCGCACCGTAGGCCGCGGGTTTGTAAACGGACCGCACCACGAGGCCGAGGACGATGCCCTGGAGCACGCCGCTGAGCATCCATTTCCAGACGATCTCGAGCGTGAGCGGCTCGACGGCGTAGGAGATGAGCGTGTTCGCCTGGCTGAACAGGCCCATGCAAAGCCCGTAGATGACGGCGCATTTGCGGCCGCCGGTGGCGGCGAAACCTTTCGCCCAAATCAGCACGAAGGTGACGGCGGCGAGGAGCTGCCCGGCGCAGAGCCAGCCCATGTGCGCCTGCATTTCCTCGTCGGTGCGCCAGAGGTGCATGGTGGCTTTATAGACGGGCTCCATCCACAGGCCGTGGATGAGGAAGTCGGTGCAGAAGATGGCGGCAAAGGCGGCGACGATGGCGAGGAGGAGGCGTTGGGGGTTCATGGGTTTTTTTGCGCGGGATGCGGTGGAAAAGTAGAGCCCGTCGCGCGGCGGTGCGGAAGGCGGAAGTGCGGACGCGCGCGGCTGGCATCGCGCGGCTTGACAGGCCCGCCGCCGCCGCTAGTCTGTCGGCCCTTTTACAAAAACCACCCACATGGCCAACACCAAATCCGCTGCCAAACGCGCCCGTCAAACGACCCGCCGCACCGCCACCAACCGCCGCGCGCTGACTGCGGTGAAAACCCAGCTCAAGGGCTTGCGCGAAGCGGTCCAAGGCACCGACAAGGCCAAGGCCAAAGCGGCGGCTGCGACCTTCGTCTCGACGATCGACAAGGCGGCGAAAGCCGGCCGCGTCCATCGCAACGCCGCCAACCGCCAGAAGAGCAAGGCGAACAAGGCGCTCGCCAAGCAGGCGTAAAAGTCGCCCACATCCCGTTTTCACTAACCCGGCTCCGCTTCGGCGGGGGCCGGGTTTTGTTTTTCCTACAAAAGCCCGATCCCTCGCTAACCTGCCGCGAGCGTATGCGAAAACTCCCGGAGGCTGGGTTTCAGTTCATCCGGGAGTTCGAGGAAGAGGAGGGTGCTTTCGTAGCCTTTGCCGGCCCGCGGTTCGCACCAGACGACGATGCCTTCCACCACCATCCGGCTCAGCCCGAGCCGCGGGTCCATGTGCGTGAGCACCACGGAGATTTCGTTGCCGACATCAAAGTGCCAGCGCGACTCAAAGCGCATGCCCCGCTCCGAGATTTCGAGGTCGTTCCTGCCGCAGGACTGGGAGTCCGCTCCGTAGTCCAGATAAAGCGCCGGGCTGGATTGATTGGTGAGCATTATTGGGAATTCACGGTCACTCTTTCGCGAAAGCGACGGAAGCGTAGCACGCGACCTCGGGCTGTCAAAAAACAGGCCGCGAAATGTCTGCTGAAGCGGCTGGAGGGGGAATACGCTGGGCTCCCGCAGCGGTGCCAAAAAAATTGGCGGCTTCCGCTACCGCACGCCGCTTTCCACCGGCTCCGCCGCCAGTGAGTGCGACGGGCGCGGCGCGGTGGCGTGTTTCGCCGCGCGCTCCGCCTCGGCGAGCAGGCGCAACGCGAGCCGGGCGAGCGCGGTGGTCACGGCTAAAGTCAGCGCCAGCCCGCCGAGCCAGACGCCGTACTCCCACAGGTGCGGGTGGCTTTTCCCCTGCCAGATGCGCAGGCCGTGCTGGGCCAGCGTGCCGAGGTAGGCGTAGAGGAAAAGGCCGGGCGTCTGGCCGAGCGCGACCCACAGCATGCAGGTGCGGAAGCGGATGCGGGTCACGCCGTAGAGGTAGTTCAGCAGGCTCGTGGGGAAAAGCGGATGCACCTGGCTGAGGAAGATGATTTTCCACCCGTCGCGCGCAATCGCCTCGTCCAGCGCCGCCCATTTCCGCTGCCGCATGAACTTCTGCGCCACCCACCCGCGCCCGAGTTTCCGGCTGAGGAAAAAGGACAACGCCGCGCCGACGGTGTTGCCCACGAGGTTGAGGAAAAAGCCCCACCACAGCCCGAAGAAAAGTCCGCTCCCGACCGCGAGCACGCCGCCCGGCAGCAGCAGCACGTTGCACGCGGCAAAAAGCGCGGGATAAAGCACGCCGCCCCAGAATTCCATCGCGCCGACGCGCCGCTGCAGCCCGCCGATGTAGTGGACCACCGGATAGTGCCGCGCCACCCACGCCACAAACGCGGTCGCGAGCACGAGCCCGATGATTTGCGAGTAAAGGACACGTTTGACTTTCGACATGCGGGGAGAGTGCGGCGTGATTGCTATCGGCTCTCCGCTCCCGGACGGGCTGCCGTTTCTTCCGTCAAAGCGGCGAGCGCCGCCGCGATGGCTGCGACGTGCTCCGGCCGTGTGCCGCAGCAGCCGCCGATCAAGCGCACGCCTTGCTCCGCGAGCAGCGGAACCGCCCGCGCAAAATCCTCCGGCGACGCCCGCCACACCCGCTGCACCGGCAGCCCCGCGCTCGGAAACGCCACGCGCGGCCCGTCGTCCGCCACATTTTCCAGCAGCCGCACCGCCGCCGCCGGGCCGTTCACGCAATTGATCCCCACCACATCCGCATCTGCCGCGCGCAGTTTGGCGAAGGCCTCCGCGAGCGTCGCCCCGCCCGGCAGCCGCCCGTCCTGCGGGCACGCCAGCGATGCGATGACCGGGCAGTGATGCAGCGCGTGCTTCACCTCCACCGCGAGCAGCAGTTCATCGAGATCGAGGAACGTCTCCAGAAAAATCACCCGCGCCCCGCCGTCCAGCAGCGCGCCGATTTGCTCCATGAAAACCTCCTCCCGATCAATGCCCCGCGCCTCCGCCTGCGCCGCGCTGATCCCCAGCGGCCCCACGCTCCCCGCGACATGCACGTCCGTCCCCTTGGCCGCGTCCTTCGCGAGCTGCGCCGCCGACCAGTTGATCTCGCTCACCCCATGCCCATGCCGCGCCAGCCGCACCGCATTCGCGCCAAAAGTATTCGTCCGAATCACCCGCGCCCCCGCCGCGATGGCCGCCGCGTGAACCGCCCGCACCGCCTCCGGCTGGCTCACGCACAGCTCCTCCAGACACGCCCCGTCCGCCGCCCGCAGCGCCGTGCCCATCGCCCCGTCGCCGGGCAAAATGCGGTGCTGCAATTCATCGAGAAAATCCATGGACGTGGGGAAATATCCGCGTCCCACGGGACGCTGCCGAGCAGAAAAGCAGCGCGCCGCAGCCATACCGTTGGGTCTTTTCAAACGCAGAGACGCAGAAGCGCGGAGGACGCAGAGGTTTTGCGGCGAGACTTTACTTCTGTTCCTCTGCGTCCTCTGCGCCTCTGCGTTAAAAAACAAACCGTCCGAACTTTCGGTATATTTTCTCACCCCGCCCGCCGCGCCCGCCATTTCGCCCACGCGAAAGCCACCGCGAAGGTTGCCGTCAGCACCGCGCCGAAGAGCAGCGCCGCGCCCGCCACCCCGCACCCGCCGCGCGGCCCACCCGTCTGCGCCACCGCCTCGATGATCAGCAAATGCGCCGCGTACATCACCAGCGACTCGCGCCCCGCGAACAGCACCGGGCGCGGCGTCCACCCCCGCGCGAGCCACTGGCAGAGCGCCGCCAGCGCCAGCACCCACGCCAGCCGTTCGCCGAAAAACGACGGGCTCAGCGCGAAAAAAGTCCCGTCGCTCGCGAGCCACGCAACCACCCGCACGCCCGCCGCCGAGACGAGCAGCCAGCCCGTCCCGCGCCCTTCCGCCGCGCCCGCCAGCGCGCCGCAAAACACAAACGCCGCCCACGGAAAAAGCGGGAACAGCGAACCCGTCCGCCCATTCAAAAACGCCGCCACCGGCACCGGCCCGCCGCTCCAGTTCGCGGAAAAAGGCGCGAGCAAAATCGTGCCGACGCTCAGCCCCGCCAGCACCGCCCGTCCGACCGCGTGCCGCCCTTTTTCCGCAAAAATCCACGCCACCACCAGCACGCCGAGCAGCGCCGCCGCGAGGCATTGCAGCACGTCCACCTGCGACCCCACCCGCACCGCCTCCGCCCAATTCCCGTGCGCGATTTCACCCCACGGAAAATGCAGCGCATACCCCACCGCCGCCACCCCCAGCAGCCGCTTCGCCTTGCGCCCAAAGGCTCCACGTTTCCCCAGCCAGCTCATGCCCTGCGCGTAGCCCGCGATGAACAAAAACGCCGGCGCGATCAGCCCGTTGAACCAGTTCACCCACCCAAACCAGGCCGCCTCCCGCAGCCCCGGCGCGAGGAACGTATTCGCCACATGCGTCTCGATCATCGCCAGCACCGCCGCCCCGCGAAACCAGTCCAGCCACGCCACGCGCACCCGCTCAGGCGGGGCGGCAGCGGGCGCGACGGTGGACATGCCGCGACTCGTTACCAGCCCCGCCCGCGTTCCAAAAACCTAATCGCATGCGCGCGGTTCACCGCTCGTCGAGCTGGCGGAGGAGCACGCGTTTTGACTCGGCGGAAATCTCCGGCGTGTTTGCGAGCCACGCGTGGGCGGCGGCGGCGTCGAGCCTGAGCCAAGTGCGCGCGGTGCGGTAAAATGCGGCCTCGCGGGCCGAGGGGTCGCCAATGCGGCGGACGTAGTCGAGCGCGCGGTTGGAATCAATCCGGGAAACTTTCAGCGCCACACCGCGCAAGGCCGCATCGCGGTCGGGGCCGGCGGGCCACGCCTCGGCCAGCGTGTCGAGCTGGTCGGGCGCGGAGTAGGATTCGTAGTAGGCGAGATGCCACACGGCAGCGGTGCGCGTTGCGCCTGACGGCAGGCTTTTGACCCACGCCGCCGCCCGGTCGCGGCTCTCGTTGGCGAGCCCGAGGACGACCTGCTCGGTCGAGCGGGCCTGCCCCTCGGGCGAGAGTGCCGCGAAAACTTCGAGGCGTTGCGCCATCGGGGCGGAGCTACCCGGCTGCAGGGCCTCGCCCAGCAGCACATCGCGCTGCGGCGAGGCGGGCTGCGCGCGCATCCAGGCGAGCGTCCCGGCGCGGTCGTGCTCGAGGGCGGTGCCGACCAGCGAATTCCAGCCGAAATTATTTTTGTCGAAATAGGCCAGCGCATTGACGTCCGACGGCTCCAGGCCGCTTGCTTTCGCCCACTCGAGTGCCGCCAGCGGATGCTCGCCCGCCCAGCCCACGAGCACGCTGCTGCGCGCCTGCGGGCGCAGTTCCTCCGGCAGTCCGTCGATCGCGCGCAGTGCGGCGGCGGCGTCCTGCGAGGCCACCGCGCCCAGGATGGAGCCGACGAGCCGGGTGCCCGCCGCGCCCGGTGCCAGGCCGGGCGCGAGCGCGGCGAGCCGCGCGAGGCCGGCCGCCGGATTGTGCGCGGTGAGTTTGGCGAGAATCTCCACCTGCATGGCGGCGCGCTCACGCGGCTCGGTCAGCAGGGCGAGCGCCGCTTCCGCCGCCGCCGGGTCCTTTTCCGCGAGCACCGCGATGGCCCGCGCCGCCAGCGTCGCGCGCAGCCGGCTGGCGGGCTGGCCGGCGAGCACCGCAAGCTGCCGCGCGGGGTCGCCCTCGCCGAGCGTCTCGATGGCCGCCCACGCATTTTCCGAAGCCCACACGGAATCGGGCGCGCGCGCGGCCTCGGCCAGCACGGCCTCGGGCATGGCCTGCGCCCACGCGCGGCAGATTTCGCCACCGAGATTGCGCCAGTCGTACTGGCCGGCGGCGCGGCAGCGGTCGCGATGCGGCTGCACCGCGGCGGTGGCGGCCGCGGGATCGATCTCGGCCCAGCGCGCGAGCAGCGCGCCAAGCAATTCGCCGCGCCGCTCGCGGCTTTCCATCTGCACCGCGTGGCGGAAAAGCTGCCCGAGTTCCGCCGAGCCGAGCCCGCCGAGCAGCTCGTGCAGCCGGTGCGCGCGCAGCAGCGGCTCCTCCTCCACGACCGCGCTCATGATCGCCGTGAGCATTTCCTCGTCGGAGGAAAAAGCGCGCTCGGCGGAACGCGCGGGCGATGGCGTGGCGGCGGCGCTTTCCGCCAGCCGGCGCTCGACGCCCGCGCTGAAATCCGCCGCGCGGCGGCCGATGGAAAACCACGCGCCCGCCGCGAGCCCGGCGGCGAAGACGAGGAGCGGCAGGAGGAAACGGGCGAGGCGGTGCATGGCGGTTTAGCGGTCGTCGCGCAGCGTGATGCGGACGACTTCGGGGTCGAGGTTCGGCAGTGCGGCCAGCCAGGAGCGGGCACTGGCGGGGTCGCGGTCTTTGCGCCGCCAGAAGCTTTGCACCGCGGCCTGCGCACGCGACCACGGGTCGTCGATCAGGTCGAACCACGCGTCGAATTCCGCGAGCTGCTCCGCGCTGCTCGCGCTCCAAGACGAGCCGCGCGCGAGGAACGCGGCGACCGAGCGGTCGCGCGCCTCGCCTGCGGGAAACTGCGCCAGCCAGTCCTCGACACCGCGCGGGTTGTCATTGGCCCAGGTGCCGACGATGCCGGCGAGCGCGCTGTTTTGCGCCGACCCCGGCGGTTGCGCGATGGCCCAGTCCGCCGCTGCCAGCGGATCGCTCAGAGCCCATGCTTGGGCTACGCTCGCCACGGCCTTCGGGTTCGCGGCGGAGCCGAAACGCGCGAGCAGTTGCACGGCCTCGGCGGGCTGGCTGCGGTCTGCGAGGACTTGGGCGAGCCGCGTCTGGAGGGCGTCGCGGGTCGCGCCCTCAGGCTGGGCCGCGGCCCACGCGCCCGCGTCCCCTTGGGCGTGCTCGGCCCACTGGCCGAAGGCCGTCAGCAGCATGTCATTGACGCCATATTTGGAGTATTCCTGATTGACACGTTCGGAAGGCGAACGTTGCGCGAGCCACGCCACGGCCGCCGCCGGATCGCGCTGCACCCACACATTGCCGATGCCCGAGACGGCGGCGGCGAGCTGCGCAGCGGTGAGATTTTCCAGCCGCGCGATGGCCTGCGCCGGATCGCGCCCGGCCAGCGCGGCAAAGCCCCGCCGCACTGCGTAGATCGAGATTTGCGCGTCAGTGCCGGTTTTCAGCGCCAGATCCAGCGCCAGTTCCGGCTCGCGGTAGGCGATCTCGCCCGCCACCGAGGCGGCCATCCACGGCTCCATCGGCGTCGTCGCGAGCGCGCGCAGCGTGCCCGTCCCGATTCTGGCCGCGTGCCCGGCGGCGGCGCGGAGCAGTTCGTCGGCTTCGGTCCGGTTGCTGGTCAGCGCCGCCGCCAGCCCGACCGCACGCAGCGGGTCGCCCTGCACGGTGCCGAGGCGCACGGCCTTTTCCGCCACGCGGCGGTCCGCGGGATCGGTGCAGCCCGCGAGCCACGCGCGCGCCTGCGGCAAATCGCGCGCCGCCAGCTCGCGCAGGGCGCGGCTGATGAGGTCGGCGCGCTCCTCCGCGTCCTTGCACGCGGGCACGAGCGCGAGCAGTTCCGCGGGCCGTTTTGCCGCCAGCGTGTCGAGGATCAGGCCGCGCGCGTTTTGATTTTTCGGAACCAGCTCGAGCATCCGCGGAGCCCACCTCATGACCGTGCTCGGATCGACCGCCAGCCAGTGCGCGATGAGCCCGGAAGCCAGCGCCCGGCTGGTTTCCCCGTCGAGGTCGCGCAGCTTTTCCGCCATCGCTTTCATCGCCCCGAAATCCGCGACCAGCCGGCGAAAATCGTCCCCCGTCAGCGCCTCGATGGCGCGGTACATCTCATCCTGCCGCTCCAGCCGGCGGCCTTTGCGCAGCGCCGCCGCGATGAGCCGCTGCGCCTTTGCGTCCGTGGCTGCGGGCGAATCGGGCCACACCGCCGCGTCCGTGGAATTTTCCCGCGTGCGCAGCGCCGCGGCGGCCACCCGCGTGAGCGGCGCGGGGCCGCGGAAAAACGCGAAGCCCGCACCGAGCCCGGCGACGAGGGAGACTGGGAGGCTGACGGTCAGACGCACGGCTGCTTGAGTCGTCAAACATGCGCGCGAAAGCAACGCACTTTTGCGGCGCGTGAAGACCCGCCGCCGCGAGCGGAAGCGGTAGGGACGGCACTCCGTGCCGTCCGGGGCGAGCGCAGCGAGGCGGCCGGTGGGATGGCGCTTCAATTCCCCGCCCACCTCGCTCGCGCTCGCCCGACGGACGGCACGGAGTGCCGTCCCTACCACGCACACGAACTGCGGGCGGGGCTTGCCGCGCGCCGGTGGGGCCGCTTTAGTCTCGCCTCTCGCCAACTCAAAATCCGAATTTTTAATCCTCATGGCCATCTATATCGAAATGCCGAAACTCAGCGACACCATGACCGAGGGCACGCTCCTCAAGTGGCGTAAAAACGAAGGCGACAAAGTCGAAACCGGCGACGTCCTCGCCGAGATCGAGACCGACAAGGCGACCATGGAAATGGAGGCCTTTGACGACGGCATCCTGCACAAGCACCTCCTCGCCGCCGGGGGCAAAGCCGCCGTCGGCGCGAAGATCGGGCTGCTTTTGCAAAAGGGCGAAGCGCCGCCCGCGGATGGTGTGACCATCCCGGATTCGCCGAAGACGGTCGCGGCCAAAGCCGACACCATCGCCGAGCCGGCTGCCGCCAAAGCCAGCGCCCATGCGGCTTCCGCGCCCTCCGCTTCCGGCAGTGGCGCGCGGGTGAAGGCCTCGCCGCTGGCCAAAAAGGTGGCAAAGGAAAAGGGCGTGGAACTTTCCGCGCTCAGCGGCAGCGGCCCCGGCGGGCGCATCGTGGCGCAGGACGTGCAGGGCGCACAGCCCGGCGCAAAGGCCGCCGCGTCGGCCGCCATCGCCTCCACGCCGGCGGGCGCGGGCGACCAGCGCATCCCGCTCAGCGGCATGCGGCGGGTCATCGCCGAGCGGCTGCTCGCGAGCAAGACGACAATCCCGCATTTCTACCTGAACATCGAAGTCGATGCCGGCCCGCTGATGAAATTCCGCGCCGAGGCGAACGTGGCGACCGAGGCCGCTGGCGGGTCGAAGCTCACGGTCAACGACTTCATCTTGAAGGCCGTCGTCGCCGCCGCGGTGAAGGTGCCGGCGGTG